>CAYUYB010000086.1:0-9189 GCA_964449025.1 uncultured Desulfobacteraceae bacterium | reverse complement strand
GAAAATCCTGTTCATAGTGATCTCATCCGAACGGTCACAAACAGCCGGCGGGCCTTTGTATTTCCAATTTACCAGGGAACCTTCGGACGCAACCAGAACTTCCCTGATTCCTATACCATTGCTTTTGGCGAGGATACTCATCGATATGTCGAGTACATCACTCAGGTAATCAAGGACTTCAAACGGTCCGTAGATTACCTGGAAACGAGAAAAGAAATCGATTCAACCCGGCTGGCTTATTTGGGGATAAGCTGGGGAGCATGTATGGGGGCAATCATTCCCGCCGTGGATGACCGCCTGAAGACCGGCGTTCTGGTAATCGGCGGCTTTCTGCAACCGGATATCAGACCGGAAATCGATCAGATCAACTACGTCACACACGTAAAGATCCCCACCCTGATGCTCAACGGCAGGTATGATGTCGGTGGTTTCCCGTACGAAACAACCGTCAAGCCGATGTTCGATCTGCTCGGCACGCCGAAGGAGCACAAGCGTCTGGTCCTTGAGGACACAGACCACTTCTTCCCAAGGAACGAAATGGTCCGGGAAACGGACGCCTGGCTCGATAAATACCTTGGGCGACCTAAATAGGGAAAATATAGGGTCAGGTCCGGACAATTGACGGACCGGCGGGATTGTACTAATAGTCGCCCCTGCCTTAACGCTATTCTTTTGTTTTATCTTTCAGGTCTTTAATCTCTCTTTTGATCGTTATTATTTCACTCCTAAGATCAAAGGCACCGCCAATAAGTATTAATACGACCCCCCATAAGAGCAGTAAGAAAAAACACATCTGGAAATCATATATTGTGAAATCCGTCTTTAGAAGCCTGGTCGTGCCAATCATTATAACAAGCAGGGCGGCGATATAAAACACAATGGAAAAGATCTTGGCTACTTTCGACCCACTCTCTTCTCCCGGCCCAATCCTCTTTAAAAATAACGCCTTGATAAGTCCCATCTTTCCCTCCTTATAGATTGCCTTTTGTCAACAGGGATGTCCCCGCTTCCGCGCGTCCCCTATCTTTACTTGAGCCCTATCTCCTTGATGTTCTCCCATAGACCGTGGATGTTGCAATAAGCGGTCGCATACAAGGTGCCCGGTTTCGTGGTCTTCATGGATGCCGTGACCGCGTGATCGGCATACACAGGACCTTTATCCGGCCCCTCTACCGACTCCCCATGGGCCGTGAATTCGAAATTTCCCACCTGGTAAGCGAACTTATCCCCTTCCGGCGTGAAAAAAAGCTGGATCCAGCGAATGTGATGGGCCGTGGTATTGGGATGGGCAACTTCCTTACCCAGACTCACCTTGACATCGAACATCTGATCGGCCGTGACCTGGTCCGGACACTCGATAACAGGCACATGCTTCTCCGATTTCCAGTCCGCGCTCTGGTATAACTCTCCCACCTTTGCCATGATATATCCTCCTTATTGTTTATTGATTCAGTGCGTCTTAATCCCCGATATTCTACCTTATATTAACATCCATATGGAAATAGGGTTTATCCAGTATTTTATTATAAAGAATATGTATTGTAAAAGCTCCTTCTTTTGGCGATTTACGAAATCAAAAAGGGTTCAACCCTTGACATTGGACAAAGAACATTGCTAATTTGTCCAATGCCAAGGTCTGACCATATATTCGCAATAAGGAGATAGATATGAAGATATGCATTATCGGCGCCGGCGCATCCGGCAGAAGCGCCTCCGCGCGGATCCGGCGTCTGGACGATGAGGCTCAGATAGATATATTCAGCAACCAGAAGGAGATCGGTTACGCCCCCTGCGAACCACCCTTTGTGCTTAAAGGGATCGCCCAATGGGACGACATATTTTATCCCGGCAGATTCTTCGAGGACAGGGATATAAATGTCCATCTGAACACCGAGGTTACCGATATCCTGAGGCAAGACAAGCGCATTATAGCCGGCAACCAGAGCTATCCCTATGATAAACTGCTCTTGTGCACCGGTACAGTGCCCACCGTTCCCCCTATCCCCGGCCTTGACGGCAAGAATGAATTTACTATCAGCACAAACATCGCGGACGGCAGGGCCCTGGACAAGATCATCCCCCGGTATTCCAGCGCCGCGGTTATCGGGGCCGGGGCGATCGGGGTCGAGATCACCCTGGCCCTCACCGCCAGAGGGTATAAAAAGGTCTTTCTCCTGGATATGATGGAAAATATCCTGCCCGCGGGCCTGGACAAGGATATGGCAGGCAGGGTCGAACAGGTGATGCGGGACAGGGGAATCGAGTTAATCCTGTCCGCCGGGATAACCGGCGTAGAGAACGGGTCCGGAATAAAGACTGTCATACTCCCCGACAGAAGGATCGAGGCAGACCTTGTCTTTCTGACCACCGGGGCCAGACCCAATGTGGAGATAGCCGGAAAGGCGGGAATCGAGATAGGCCAGACCGGGGGGATACTGGTGAACGAGTACCTGCAGACCAGCGACCCTGATATCTACGCGGCCGGTGATTGCCTTGAAAACTGGGATATGATTACCAGATCCAAGACCCGACGTCTGATGGTTACCACCGCGGACAAGACAGGCGCTATTGCCGGTGAAAACCTGGTCAAAGGTAACTCCACCCCTTATGAAGGCACTATCATGAGCTTTGTTATTGAGGTCTTCGGCTATCAGATAGGTGCCGCTGGTTTTACCGAGAGGCTCGCCCGGCAAAGGGGAATGGATGTCGTGTCCGCCACGGTAACCGGGCCTATCTTCCGTCCTCATTTAGGGAACAAGGTCTTACATCAGAAGCTCATTGCCGATCGCCGGACCAGCACACTGGTCGGGGCTCAGGTTATCTCGGATGAGGCCATAAGGGGCACGATCAATGAATTATCCCTGGCCATGTCGGAGAAGGTGCCCCTGCGCAGGCTGGCCATGCTCGAGGCACCTTATTCGCCCGGGGTGGGAAGAGATCCGATAGAGGACGGCGTAAGGAAGCTGATGCATAAGGTCAGATAGGGGATGGATTATGAGATGCGACCGCTGCGGTTCTGAGATAGAACCGGGGGAAGAGAGGGAATACCTGGGGCAAACGCTCTGTGAAGATTGTTATATAGACGTGGTCTCACCCTTGCGCGCGTGCGATCCCTGGGCGGTGCACAGCGCCAGATCATTTGAAAAACACGGGGGTGATCGTGAGATCTTTACCCCTTTCCAGTCGAGGATCATGGATATCCTGAAAGAAACCGGACCCATCGAACTTTCCGATTTGCGCCGGAGACTGGGCGCCGAAATAGGCTCAAGGGAGCTGGAAAGGGAGTTCGCCGTGCTGCGTCATATGGAAAAGGTCCGGGGAGAAAAACGAGGTACCCGGATCTTCTTGCGATTATGGTAAGCGGTATAATTGACTCCTATGGGCTAGAACCACTGCTATTAACCTGTTAGTGCGGGTCTAAATAACAATCGAATTTGTATCATGGCAGAAAAAAGGGGGAGATATGAAAAGGATACTCGCGTTTTTTATCTTGATGATCCTAACCATAATAACCTGTCCTCACGCCTTATTGGGACAGGATTTAAAGACAGTCAAGGTCGGAGCGATCAGCCCGCACAGTGGCCCCAACGCCTATTTTGGCTTGAGCGTTTTTCGTTCCGTTGAATTGGCCATAAAGAATATAAATGAGAACGGCACGTTGGGAAAAGGCCCCGGCATCCTGGTAGATGGCCGGCGCTGGAGACTGGAAGCGGTCTGCTATGATGACGGCGGTGATCCCGCAAAGAGCGTCGCGGGCATGAGAAGGCTCGTGGAAATGCACCATGTCCCGGTAATATTCGGCCCTTTCGGCACACCCGCGACCTGGGCCTGTCACGAAATCAATGTGGAACTGGATGTCCTTTTCTGCGGAATGTCCGCCTCGGACCTCTCACGCAAGAAAGGCAACCCCCTTTATTTCCAGGAACGGCTTCCCGCCATCTATTGGGGGGATCCCATGGCTGAAGCCTGTATAGAAAAAGGATATAAAAAGGCCTGTATAGTCGCCGATGTGAATGAGGCGTATTCATCCTGGGCCGAAAGATTTATGAGAAGATTGGAAAGCCTTGGCGGAAAGGTCCTCGGATTCGAGACCATCGACAGCAAGGCTATGACGGATTACCATTCCATCATGACCAAATTCAAGGCCAAGAAACCCGATATCATCTTTCTTAGTCTGTATGAAGAGCCCCAGGCCCTTGCCGCATCCCATGCCCTTGACATCGGCTACAAAGGCAGATTCTTTCTCAACTCCGACTGGGGTAAAAAGGCCGAAAACATAGTAGGCCTTGACAGGCTGGAAGGCTCTTTAGTGGAGGCCACGCAGTGGATGTTTTACCAGGCTCACCCCGAGCAGGATAAGGAGGGCTTCCTTACCGGATATCTCAAACAATACGAGGATACCCACGGCTATATACCGGCACAGCCTGGCGCGCATATCTACGGGGTGGTGTATATGGTGGCCAGGGCCATGGAGATCGCGGACACTCTCACGGACGCGTACGCCATACGCGAGGCCGCCCCAAAGGCCCTTCGGGAGGGAAACCTGCCTTTAATCTTTCCTAACACGGATGTGCTGAAAAACGGATTGATATACGGGGCCCCCGACTTTCTCCTTGAGATAAAGGACGGTGATTATAGGCTCATCCGGGAACTCCAGGTGCCCAGAGAAGTACTGGAATAATCCACCGATTGTCTTTGAAATAGAATCGAGGTGGTTACCACGGTAGAATTCTGTCAATACATATTAAACGGTATATCTCAAGGATGTATCTATATCCTGCTGGCCTCAGGACTCACCCTGGTCTTCGGGATCCTTAACGTGCCCAATTTCGCTCAAGGCCATCTCTATATGATTGGAGCCTATTTTGGATTTTACATGGTCATGTCCTTTGGCATGGACTACTGGATGGCCTTCATCCTGGCTACCATGGCACTGGGACTTTTAGGGCTCCTGTTGTACAGGTTTATCTTTTATCCCATGCGCGACGTGCCCGAGGTCAACCTTTTCGTTGCTGCCATGGCGCTTTTAATGATCATTGAAGGCGCCGCCCTCTTCTTCTTCGGCACGGAGACCAAATGGTTCGTCGTCCCCTTTAGCCGGCGTGTTGTGACCTTCGGCCCGTTCGCCCTCCCCCTCCAGCGCATAATAGTAATTCTGGGCACCCTCGCTGTGATGATCGCCTTACAGATATTTATAAAGAAGACCATGATCGGCGCCACGCTCGAGGCCACTGCACAACAAAGGGAAGGCGCGATGCTTTGCGGCATTAAGGTAACCTCTGTCTCGGCGCTGGCCTTTATGATAGGCACTGGACTGGCCGGGATCGCCGGCGTGCTCATCGGGCCCGCCGTGCTGTTGGAGCCCACCATGGGTATGGGGCCCCTGCTCGTGGCCTTTTCGGCCGTGGTTTTCGGAGGGATGGGAAACATTGGCGGAGCCGTGCTGGGGGCCTTTATACTTGGCCTGGTGGAAAGCCTGGCCTCTGGCTATATCAGTGCCACCTACAGCCTGACATTTGTGTTCGGCATAATGATACTGACCCTTATATTCCGGCCCAAAGGCCTGCTCGGCAGGGAGGTTTGGAGACCTTGAGGCTGCCATTATCTACCAAAGCAACAGCCTGGCTGCTTGCCCTAATCCTGTCCATAATAATCCCTCCCATGGCCGGGGGTTACCTGGTGAGCATGCTTATCCTGATCTGTATATGGACCATCATGTGCTTCAGCTTAAATATCATATACGGGTATACAGGCCAGCTTTCACTGGGCCAGGCCGCCTTTTTCGGCATAGGCGCTTACGCGTTCGGTCTTTTGACGGTTAAGGTTAACATGGGTTTCTGGCCCGCCTTTTTCGCCTCTCTATTCATAACAGGGGTGTCCGGATTCCTTATCGGTATACCCGCGCTCAAGCTCAGGGGTCCCTATTTTATCCTGGTCACGCTCGGGTTCTCGGTTATCGTGGCAGTGGTCCTGGTGGCATGGGTTGATCTTACAGGCGGAGCGAACGGGCTGGCAGGCATGCCCAGGCCCTCTCCCGTTCCTTTACCGTGGGGAGGCCGATTGACCTTTGACTCCCTGCTTCCCATGTATTATTTCACCCTGTTTTTCCTGGTCTTAATAATGGTATTTTCCCACAGACTGATAAATTCCCTCACAGGGCGAAGGTTTATAGCTATTTCATATAATGAAGACCTGGCCGAGGCCCTGGGCATCGATACCATGTCAAGTAAGATCTTAAGCTTTACCATAAGCGCTATTATGGCCGGGATAGCCGGTGTATTGTATGCCTCCTACAACGTGGTCATAAGTCCTGAGATGGCCTATTTTGCCAGGGGCATGGATGTTGTCGCATATCTCGTGGTTGGTGGTGCCGGCACCATGGCCGGACCTATTCTCGGGACACTGGTCTTAATGGCTGTTCCGGAATTGCTCCAGGTCATACCTTCTCTCAAGACAATGATCAACGGGATCATTCTGATGTTGTTCCTTATATTTCTTCCTTCCGGAATATCAGGGGGATTCGAGGCCCTCAAAGGGAGGATTGCCGGGTCGAGGACAAGTCCCCATGTCGGTTCTTAAGGTTATCGGTTTGACCAAGCGATTCGGCGGGCTGGCCGCGGTGGAAGACCTGGCCTTTGATGTCCATGCGGGTGAATTGCTCAGTATCATCGGTCCTAACGGCGCCGGCAAGACCACGCTGTTCAATCTGTTGACAGGTTTCTACAGGCCCACCGCGGGCAAGATTATATTCCACGGGATGGATATCACCGGATATAGACCTCACCGTATCATCCGAAGCGGCATGAGCCGAACCTTTCAACTAACCAGTGTCTTCCGGCACAGCACGGTCCTGGACAATGTCATTATCGGGCAGTTGCCGCATGCCAGGATCGGGCTCATCGGCTCTATCTTCGGGATCCCCGCTAGCGGCCGTGAAAAAAAGAAGGTCATACAAAAGGCAAAGGAGATCATTTCTTTTGTCGGACTGGCTGATAAAGAGGACGAAATAGCGGCCAGTCTCACCGAAGAGGCCCGAAAAAGACTCTCCATCGCGTCGGCTCTGGCTACGGAACCCAGGCTGCTGCTCCTTGATGAGCCCGCCGCGGGCGTTAACCTGGAGGAGACAAACGGGATTATAGACCTTATAGACAGGATCAGGAAAAACGGCGTTACCATCTGTCTTATCGAACACAAGATGAAGATGGTCATGAGCATATCCGACAGGATCATCGTCCTGTCTTACGGCAAGAACATTGCCGAAGGAACGCCTGAAGAAGTGGCCAACAACCAAGAGGTGATCAAGGCCTATCTGGGAGACAGGGATGCTGCTCAGCGTTGAAGACATACACGTGTTTCATGGGACCTTCGAGGCATTGAGAGGGGTTTCTCTGGAGGTGAATGCCGGAAAAGTGGTTGCTATCCTGGGGGCGAACGGCGCCGGGAAAAGCACGCTTTTGAAGGCAATATCCGGTCTGATACCAACGGCACGGGGGGCTATCCTGTACAACGGAAACCGGATCGACCAAACGGCACCGGACCTGATCGTCAAGCTTGGCATCTCGCACTGTCCGGAAGGCAGGATGCTCTTCTCGGATATGCCGGTATCCAAGAACCTGGAGTTGGGCTCCTATGTCCGGAGAAAAGACCGGCGTTTGGTGCAAACATTGAGGCAGGAGGTATATGATCTCTTCCCTATACTGAAGGAAAGGAGAAAACAGCCCGCGGGGACCCTTTCCGGTGGTGAACAGCAGATGCTGGCCATCGGCAGGGCACTGATGTCGGGTCCTCAATTACTCATGCTGGACGAACCTTCCCTTGGGTTGGCCCCTGTTGTCCTGATGAACATTATGGATACCCTGGCAAAGATCAGCGAAAGAGGGACTTCCATCCTGCTTGTGGAGCAGAACGCCTCCGAATCGTTACGCATAGCGGATTATGGGTATGTCCTGGAAACAGGCAATATAGTGCTTTCCGGCAGGCCCGCTGATCTGCTGAATGATGAAAAAGTAAAAAAGTCCTATCTGGGCGCCTAGGCCCTCGCACCCATATTTCGCAGTCGCCCTCAGCTTCCATACATCTGTCTCAACATCTTTAATGACGACCTTTCCCTATCGCGCTCTTGCCCCAGGTATATTCTAAACCTCTCCATCTGGGATTTGTTCAGGATCATGCCGGCTCCTTCGGTATATCTCGCGTATGTCCGATCCACTCTCTCCATGTCCCGGGCCATACTTCTATCATCCATCTCAGAGGGAAAGACCAGTTCCTCCGGATCATAGCCTATTTCAGAATACAGGGCCTTTCTCTGTTCATACATGGAATCCACAAGCCGCTTTTCCTGATCGCGACTCAGTCTATCATCCGGGTTAAGCGTTTCCATGAAATCGTTCACAAGTATCCTCTCAGACAGCCTCTCCTGGTATGCCTCATAGATCTCGTAATCTTGCTCCCCCAGACATCCATAGATCTCACCTTCGTATTCCTTCCGGAATTCCTGGAACCGCTTAACTATACCCCTTTTGTCTTCTTCTGAAGGTGAGTCGTAGAGCATCTCCCGGCTGATATCCAGGGTCGCCATGCGTCCATCTATCAATATATTACCAAGTTCATACTGTTTCTCCGGCGAAAGATCCAACTCCTCAAAAAGCGGACCGTAATGGATATCCAGTTCACCCTTAAATGTGGTTCGCAGCATCTTTTCCGAGACCGGGTCATCCAAGATCTTTCTATAAAGTTGATGCTCGAGTTCATTGATCTCCTCCCTCTGTGTCCCTTCTTCACCAGGGAAAGCCTCCCTTCCGCTGACCTTCTCCTGACTGGTTTCGGCCTGACCCGGGATGGTATCAACAGCAAAATCATCCCGCATCACTCCCACGGTAGCCGCGTCTTGGGATACCTTCTTGGCCTGGTGATACTGTAATATGGTGAGGCCGATCAAAACCAGGATGGAAAGGCCTACCAAACCATAAGCAATTTTCATTATTATCTTTCTAATTTCCATTCTCGCCTCCTTGCCGCTTGTATAATATGAAGGATGCTGATAGAATCCTGATTCATGCGGTTAATGAATAGGTAAATAAGCAAAAGATTAAAGCTTATTGTAAGTACCTTAATGGCCCGCGGGGCTCTCTTTTAAGGTCCCAAGAGATTAACAGCATATTAACTACGAAAAGTGCCACCCAGGCGGGC
>CAYUYB010000085.1:7085-9315 GCA_964449025.1 uncultured Desulfobacteraceae bacterium | reverse complement strand
ATACTTAACGTCAAACCGACTATGATAACGGGCAGGCGAATACCCCTCATTGAACAGAGAACTTATGTCTTGTAAATTCGATTATTTTTTGTAAAAATTAGAATATATCTTATCCATTTTATAACATTTTTTAAGGAAGAGTCATGGAAAATACAGCAGGATATTTAGAGACCCTTATTCGCGAGACCCGAAAACCGGAATCCGAGGTCATGACCAAGGTCTTTCAAATCGGCCTGCGGCAACTATGGCGGGAACACATACTAGGGCGTTACTTGCGCCATGAAATTTCTCGCGAGGAAGCCGTTGAATCCGTGGGTATTGACTGGGTGAACCTGGCAGAGCGTCAGAAAGAGGCGATGATGGAGGACATGGCGTGGGCCGCGGAAGATTAACCGCCGTTACAGATGCCGGCCCTCTTATTCACCTGACCGAGATCGGTTGCCTTCACATCCTGTCCATCTTCAGGGACCTGCATGTCCCGGATGCTGTCTGGGCGGAGACAGTGGAATGCGGTAGAACCTCTGGAGAGGATCTCTTGAAGTCATCAAAGGTCAAACGCCATACCGTCCCCCAGGAAGATATCACAGGCTTTATTGAAAAGAACAATTTGAAGGATCTGCATTCAGGAGAATGTGAATGTCTGTATCTTTCCAGGCAAATAGATGTTACGATTCTGTTGACCGATGATTTAGCCGTCCGTGAAGCAGCCAAACATCTGAAACTGGTTCCCGTCGGATCCTTGGGTATGGTGGCCAGGGCCTACCGTCTGGGAAAGATCTCGATGGCTGATGCTCAACGACACATCCTTGACCTTTACGAAGTGAGCAGTCTCTTTGTAACCAGGGTCATAGTGGAAATGGCCATTGACCGGTTATAGAATCCTATACCTTCATAACTCTTTTTCAACTGATCATATCCGATTTGAGTGTAACTTCAAGATTACCCTTGAAAATTTTTCACATACCAATACCCATAGCAAATCCAGTGATTCAATGGATTTGGTTTCAATGATAATTAAGTGAAGTTTCATAACTGGTACACATCATGAGTGGATTACTTGCTGTCATCGCTTTTCTGGTGTTGGATTTGATTACGATTACAATGACAATACTTGAAAATAACTGGATTCAGGGTTTATAGCAGCTAGGCCTGAATTCAAAGGTTTTTATGTATTCTAAAGGTATTAGAAAAATTTTTCAGAATAAGAATTTATGAATAGGGATAATAATCATAGACCAGAAAAGATTGATGAAATCGATATCGCAAATTATTTCGCTCGACTATGCATGGCTGATGCTTCCCTGACCGGGAATCTAACCCTTTTTGAGATATAGAGACACACGGACAATTTATTTCTTTGCCGACACACCAGACTTAAAGGCTCGCGATCACGACAAGTGTGTGAAATGTACATCATGGGTGTTGTGCCACCGGTCGAACTTTTTTCTGAGCCACCGTTTGACGTAAAAACGGGTGTGGGGGACCAACAGCATTAAACCGGCAATGTCGGTCAAAAATCCTGGGGTCAGCAGCGTAATTCCCGCTGATAGAATAATCAAGGCATCGATCAACTCCTCAGTGGGAATGATTCCCTGGTGAAGACTTGCACGAATTTTATACAGTGTATGCATGCCTTGTAAACGCGCAAGATAAGCGCCCAAAATGCCTGTGATGATTATAACAAGCACTGTATTCAATGCCCCAATAAATCCTCCAATTTTGATAAACACATAAATTTCAGCGGCAGGAATCAGTGTAAATGCAAGAAAAAGTTTTAAAAACATTATAGGCCTATTCTATCCATTTCAGGTATTGTTTTATGCTGGTATCCTTTAAAATTTCGGAATTTGAATATTCGCTTATTGGATAATTATTTTTGAGTCGAGACTTTCGCCTCATCCAGAACCATTCGGATTGTACGTGACAGTTCTTCTTTGAGCAGTGGCTTCTTCAGAAAGGCCTTAATTCCCATTATTTCGGCCTTTCCCCTGGTAATCTTTTCGCTGAACCCCGTGCACAGGATCACCGGGATGTCCGGCCGTATCTTTATCAACTCCTGGGCAAGCATATGGCCGGTCATCTGCGGCATGGTCATATCGGTAATGACCAGGTCAAATTTGTCAGGCATCGCCTTGAAAAGCTCCAAAGCTTCGAGGTAGCTGATCCTGACGTCAACTACATATCCCAGCATTTCAAGAATTTTTTTAATTTCTTCTTTCATTTTTTTAAA
>CAYUYB010000085.1:0-7075 GCA_964449025.1 uncultured Desulfobacteraceae bacterium | reverse complement strand
TCGTCATCCACCATGAGAATATGCTCGCTTCCGCGGTAGATGATCATATCTTTTACGGGTTTTTCATCCTCCTTGCTTTCAATGATCGGAAAATAAACATTAAAGGTGGTTCCTTTATCTGGCTCGCTGTAGACCGTGATCGTTCCGCCGCAATTCTTTATAATGCCGTAAACGACCGACAGTCCCATGCCGGTGCCTTCGCCTACAGGCTTGGTGGAGAAAAACGGTTCAAAGATCCGATTCTGAATTTCATGCGTCATGCCATGGCCGGTGTCGCTTACAGACAGGTTTAGGTAGGCACCTGGGTGGATTCCCTGATGAGTTAACACAAAATCGGAATCCAGACTGACATCGGTCAGGGTTACCTCCAAGACGCCGCCTTTTTCCAGCATGGCATAGGCGGCATTGGTTCCGAGATTCATAATTATCTGATGAAGCTGGGTCGGATCGATCAAAATTATGGATTTACTTTGAATATTTTTACGGATATCAATAGTGCTGGGCAAAGAAGACTTTAACAGATTTAAGGCTTCATTTACGATTAAGCCCACTTGAACAGGCATTTGTTCATCTTTGCCCTGGCGACTGAAGGCCAGGATCTGTGTGACCAGGTCTTTAGCACGGTCGGAAGCTAAAAGAACTTCCTTGATATCGTCCTTAATTTCTGAATCGGCTTCTATTTTCATCTTCGCCAGTTCCGCATAGCCTATAATAGCGGAAAGAATGTTATTGAAATCATGGGCGATCCCGCCGGCCAGGCTGCCGAGGGCCTCCATCTTTTGGGCCTGGACCAACTGCTTCTCCATGTGCTTACGATCGGTGATATCATGTCCCTGAGCTATGGTGGCTATGTGAGAGGTGCCGTCCTTTGAATACATGTTTGCCGAGCTCCATAGCACGATGCGGATATTGCCATCTTTACAAAGAACAGGGACCTCCTCGGACACCCAATATTGCCCCTTTAAGTTATCTATAATATTTATAAGCGACTTGGCCTTGCTTGTTTCCGGAAATAGGAGGCTGGAGTTTTTGCCAATAATCTCCTGAGCCTTATAGCCCGTAAGACGCTCGCATGCATGGTTGAAACGTGTGATCTTGGCCTCGGAGTCCCAGACGAGAATAGGGGCGTTGGCAAAATTGATCAGACCTTCAAGGTAATCCCGCGTTTTTCTACAGTCCTCCTCCGTGTTTTTGCGCTCGGTGATATCATAAGCGATGCCCTCAGCTCCAAAAAATGATCCATCCTTTTTGAAAACAAAGGTCTTGTGATCACTCACCCACCGTATGCTCCCGTCTTTAGTAAAAATCCTATACTCTTGCACAATATGTTTTTGTTTTCTTTGTTGCTGGATCGCTTCCTCAATAACCAGCTTTTTATCATCCGGATGGATGAGGTCAATCCAATTTACCATTTGGGTGTTAAATTCATCGACCGAATAGCCACACAACATCTCACTATTTGAAATGATTGACGTTGACCAGTCAGATTTACCTCGATAAACCATACCAGGAATATTGGAAAAAAGAGATTGGCACTTCTCCTCAGTATCCCGCAGCTCTTTCTCGGCTTTTTTAAGTCTGAATTCAGTTTGTTCCAATTCCTGGATCCGTTGCTCTAATTCCTCATAAGAAGGTTTTTCAGACACGACTATCACCTTTTTTAGAGATTTTTTCGAGCTGTGATTTGTTGCGCAATACTGAACCCTACCAGGATTCAAGTATTCTAAGGAAATTGAAAAAAATCACCACTGATCAAAATTTATAGCTTGCCATAATCGTAAATCTGCAAAATATGGATTATGTATGCCAATTGAAATATCAATGTTGAATATTGGAGTTATTTAATGACTTTTCTCGCGTCCCGGTTTCCCTCACTTCATTGGTTTGCAATCCTCAATAATGTCAGGCGATGCAATTCCAATAAGGTAGTTGTCTTTATATTTTCCCACATCTATTTTAGTCTTGTGTTTTACCGTCCCATTCACCTTAATCCTTGCCTGGGCGGAATAAAATATAATATCTTCTAATTTATCCCCCACCTTTATCTTTTGGAGAAGATCAAAATATTTTTGAGGTATTATGATGCAAAGGCCATGCTTTGAGCAATCAAAAACATTAGATTTATATAGTCTATCATCTTTTGACTTTTCCCCCAGTCTAAATTCCACCGAAATAAACCCTGTATTTTCATAGTAAAACCGCTCTTCCCTTCGCTTTTCCTCGATTTCAATGGATTCGGGGAAATTCAATATATAGCCAAAGTAGGGAGAGGCACTGCTTGTTCCCGTATGTACAAGAGTACAGCGGCAAAGGCTTTGTTGGATTAAAAACTCAGCGGTGACTTCAGGAGATGATTGGATAAGGATATTACCTTTTTCAGGGAATAATTTTTCAATGATCAATTCAGGCATCTTCCCAATCTCAGATAAGGCATCCTCCTGATTAATCTTAATAAACTTCGAGATAAAATCAGTTTCTTCTCCTTTAAGCCGAATCTTAATTTCAGCTCGATTAATGATTAAATTGTTAAATATTTGCATTATTTTTAGTTTTTTATCTAAAGTTCGCCAAGTCATTTACACCCTCTCGTTCAGTGCAATAAATTGAGGAGTCAGCCTTTCCTTCATACATTTTAGATCAGCGTCTTTGAAAATTGATGAAGAAACCTATCCGGGAAATACTGTTCCATCCTTTATTTTATAAGCTCGCCAATAAATTTTCCGTTACGCTCCATTTCTTCGTAGGTTTCTTTCCCAGACATTTGTAGATCTCCAAATAACAAAAGTGAAAACTTTATCTATGGGTGGGGTAGTTTTGAATACTTGATCATTATGTGTAAATTTCCGGTGATTAAGGATTTGAAATATTATACATGAATATTTAATATGGGTCAAAAGTGAATAATTCTTTGCCATAGCTCTCAATACCGATTATCTTAGATTTATTAATGCAGCTATGAACAGAATATGTTTAAGGGCGCACAATTTTTGGTGCATTTATTTTTCAGCGGAAACCAAGTGATGTTTAATAAAATTAGGGACAAGCAGACTCTTAAACGATTTTTTAGTTCCGTGAAGAACCAAGATTATAAAGGCATTCCGATAATTCTTATCCAATCAATCCTCACCCTTTTAAAAAATATGCCATCTCTCTGGTATGAATCTTGAGGGCATATATTCCCTTTATTCTAATGACAGTAGTATTTGCTCAATCCCTGTTTAACCTGCCGCTGCCAAAATACCCCTTGTATAAAATATTCCATCTCATTTGGTTTCTGGAATGGTGATTATAAGATGTCCTTTTTTAAACCTTGATAGAACGAGATAACATGCAACCGGATTCTCATTTGCTTCGAGGTCTTCAAACGATGAGAAAGTTAGTTTGCTCGATTTCGGCCTATGATGAACAAAAATCCCCCGGGGAAAATAATCGGAAACAGCCCTTGCATGATGGAGCTATTGGAGATTGTCAGGACAATCGCTCCCAAGGATGTCAGGGTCCTTATCCGCGGAGAAAGGGGGACAGGAAAAGAACTCATAGCCGATGCAATCCATTCCCTGAGCCTGCGAAACAGGATGCCCTTCATCAAGCTCAACTGCGCTGTCCTGAATCGTGACCTTCTTGCCTCAGAGCTCTTCGGTCACGTGAAAGGATCTTTTACCGGCGCCACGGACACAAGGACAGGGCTTATCATCGCTGCGGACAGCGGCACCCTCTTCCTCGATGAGGTAGCCGATCTTTCCCTCGAGGCCCAGGCCTCGATCCTGCGCTTTCTCCAGGAGGGCGAGGTTAGACCGGTCGGATCTCTCCAGACATTTAAAGTAAATGTCAGGGTAATCTCGGCCACCAACAAAGACCTTGAAGATGCCATGGAAAAAGGGAGATTCAGGGAAGATCTTTATGACCGGTTAAACGGATTTTCCCTTGTAATACCCCCACTCCGAGAAAGGCAGGAGGATATTCCTCTCTTGGTCGACCACCTTATCCAAAAATACAACCTTAAATATAATGAAGCTGTAACCGGTTTTTCCCGCGAGGCCATGGCAAGGCTAATGAGTCATCCCTGGAAGGGCAATGTCAGGGAGATGGAGAACGTGATAAGCAGGGCAGTGATTTTATCCCGGGGAAAAAGAAGGATCGGCCTGAACGAGATCCCTGATCTCCTTCCTACGGCCGATGCACATGTGCCCTTGAACATGAAGCAGGAGACTATCCTTTCCATGATAAGAGAGAAAGGCAGGATCACTGTCAGGGCCATACAACCAATATTAGAAATTTCTGACAGGGCCATAAGGAATCACCTGCAGCACCTCGTGAGACTCGGCTTAATAAAGATGGAAGGGATCAAGCGGAACACAACCTACACACTTGCTTGACGCATTTATGTGAAGCTGCCGAAACTTGATCTGACATTGAATTTGAACGTGGATTCTATTGGGGTGAGACTACTTATCGTAGTGTAAACTTTGGCGGCACTGAATTTTGTATAGACTAGCAAATGTAGTGTTTAATAACTACAAAGGTCACTGGCGGGGATGGAGCGCAGTGGAATCCCCGTCCAGTACAGCGCCTTGTTAGGTAATCCTATCCTTTTCTTTGCGCTTCAATTGCGGCAGCCCACGCATCACGGCCAGAGAAGACAAACCGGTATTCTTTGCCTTGTTTCGTGAAGACCGCCAGCGAATTGCGGTACAAAGGAATTAGGCCCAGGAATCTCGTCCAACACGGACGTGATGATTGGATATTTGAGAGTTCTACCTCCGTCGTGCCTCCTTGAAGATTGAACTTGTGTGCCTCGAATACGAGCCGCTGGCTGGTCAAGGACAACATGCCTCCTACGGTCTCAATATTCTTCTGCAAGCCAGCTCCGCCCTCTTTGACGATTCGTTCGCCCTGTCGTAGTTCAGTTTTCATGTCAGTCTCCTTCGCATAACATAATATATTATCCAGCTTACGGATAATTTGGATTGATTCCAATTTGCGATACTTATAACAAAATAATGAGAGAAAGGCAAAGTTTTTATTTAATTCTGTAGTATTTAATATCGATAAGGTTGAGTTTGCACAAATTAGTATGTACCTAAGAAAAAATAGAATTATCTTACACAGTTTTATAATTTTCAAACTCTATCTCCCACATTTGACGGAACTTTGACGGAAGAACTCGCCACCTCAATGACGCTTAACCTCTTGAAATCAGATAAACTTTAAAGGCATTTTTTAAAGGAAACCACTTCTTTACGGAACCCTTAAAATCCTTTCAATATTCAACAGGTTAAGGTTTTAACGGAACATCGTTTCTTTAAAATATTCTCCCGAATCTTTCCCTGAAATCACCTTCATCATGTAAATGCCCTGTTAACTCAAGATGTTACCTGCCATGGCACATCCCTTGCTCGATACCTGCGCCATAAACCTGATGTTTGAAATTCATCCCCTTTGGTGTCAAGGCATGGAAAAGGTTCTTTTGACCACAAAAGAGATCTCTTTGTTTCTCAGGATCAGCACGGCCACCATAGACAAATACCGCAAGCTGGGCCTGATCCCCTATGTCAAGTTTCCCAGCGGACACGTGAGATATGAACAGAGGAAGATCATGAAATGGATCGAAGGGAAAAGCGTTCCAGGACTCTGATCCACCATCAAGATATCATCTGCGGCGTTGTCTTCGATCGCTCCTCCTTGCAGCGTATTGATTATACGCCTCAGTCGTCGCTCCTCGGCGCCTTGCATCTGATACCTTGCTGTTGTCCAGAGGATAAAATTTTAATGTCTCGGGAAGCAAACAGAAATCCTGCGGAAAGGAAGATAGTGAATATGAGAATATTTAATGTCGTCTGTCTCCTGGTGAAATCTTTTCACGGAGGCATGATGCTTATGAAACTATCCAAATCAAGGCTTACGACATTTATCACATGTCCGCAGAAATACCTTATCTCCTATGTGCTCATGATAAGGCCCATAAAGACCTCGCCGGAGTTTATTATCGGGAGTTCCACCCACCACCTTATCTCCACAAAGCGAACTGAAGTTGCCACAGGCCATCCCCTATCTCTTTAAGTCCAACAGGCTGGCCAGTGAGTAATTCTGTTATGTAAAAAGTCCGCTTATAAATCGTTGGGCGGCTAACCCCGTATTTTTGTGAAAGATCAGTTTTAGTGGAATATCCCTTATTCCAGTCGTTAATAAATTGAATCTTTAGGTCCATTTGGTTTATCACTTTCCACGGCATAGGATCTCCTCCTTGCCGTACAGTGTAAACCATGTACCCGGTTTGTTTTGTAAACTATGTCACCAGTTTGTACCCCCCTCCCGGCCTCCCCCTAAAAGGGGGAGGAAATCAGATTTAGCCATGCGCCTTGGGCCCTGCGCCATGCGCCCTCCCGATAGTCACTCATAAAAGGGACACGCCTTGGCTCCGGTGACATATCTTTATGGTTTTCCGAGGTCACGGGTGCTGTTTTCAGGATGACATCCTAGTTAGTTATTAGCAATTAGTTATCAGTTATTAGTTATTGGTCGAGTGATTAAGCACGGAATTTGACCCTGTTTAACGAATCAACGATTTAACTATATACGAATGGCCCTTACGCCTTGCGCATGTCGTCTTGAAAAGAATGGCCGTGAGCGGAGGCCTTTCCCTTTTCTTCGTTTGGAATCTCCCGGGCTGGTCATTTTTAGGAATATAAAATAAGAGCGCCTTTAACATCTATATGGTGGCCAGGGTTATAGCAAAGTCCTGCGCTAATATGAATTATTAACAAGTCTGATGGTGGATTTTGGCTCGAACGGAGCCAATATCAAGTCATCGTCTGTTGATTGAGGACCCTTCTTTATAGTCCCTTGCATATAGTCTTGAACATTGTTTATTTTCTGTGGGATTTGATCTTCGTCCGCAGTTTGGTTTTAACCGTAATTTGGAGTGTCCAACTTTTGAATCAAAAAATCTTCTTGCATTGAACTGGATGATGTTTTAAAAAGGCCATGAATCTCGGTGGATCTTCTATAAGTCAAAGAGACGGGTAGGGCCCTGAGTATTTATATAATTCTGAGATGTTTCTCTATAATTATTCAT
>CAYUYB010000084.1:0-9598 GCA_964449025.1 uncultured Desulfobacteraceae bacterium | reverse complement strand
CTATAGCTACCTTTACTCCCGGGAACAGGTCTTTCACGGCCATTGCCATAACATGTGAGGCGCTGTGTCTCAGGATATCGACTCCCTCATGGGAGTCTATATATACGGGCTCCAGCTCCGCACCGGAATCCAAGGTGGTTGAAAGGTCCCGCAGCGCCCCATTGATCTTGACCGCCACTATCCTGCCCACATCCCTGGTATCGAGAAGTCGCAACGCCTCAATAGCAACTAAGGGTTTCTCACCCATATCAACAGGGGTCTCGTCTTTAAGGTGTACTTTATATCCCATGGTATTCCCTAAAGAAAACAAGGCATCCAAAACAAGTGATCGAATCTATCAGATGCCCCGTCTCAGACCCTCGAAAAACACCTTTCTTTGTCCAATCTCGGTCTCAGACTTAATTTTTAAAGCCCAAAACAATCAATGTATTCCAGCCTGTCCCGTGGAATCTGGTATATCTATTTCACCGGGGTGGTTAAAATCCATGTCGTGTCTGATCTTGAACATGTCTGGGTATTTTTCCAGGGCCTCCATCTAATCTATTATTATAATCTTAGAAAGACAAAATTGATCAATTTTTAGCGTCTTCTGTTAACCTGATTTTCTTGAAAAATCAAGCAATTTTTTTCCTTGCGCCCTCGCGGATTCCGAGTTTAATAATCACAGGTCTGCCCTTGTATCCATGTCGCCCATATGTTAAACTCACGTCAGCTTTTATGTCCATCCGGTTAATCAGTATGTAAAGGCCTAGATAAGGGTTCTAGGATGCAAGGGGTCAAGGGGGCAGCTTCCATGATTTTGTTGTTTAAACCATATGAACGCCAACGCTCAAAAAAGGAAATTCGGTTTCTATGATTGATATTATTAAAAGGTTCTTTTCAAAACAGGTTGCCGAAGATGCGTCTGTCCGGGAAGGGGATGATAAAACCTACAGGATACATCTGGCGACATGTGCCCTGTTACTGGAGCTCGCGAATATAGACGGCAAGTTCAGTGATGCTGAAAGACATAACATAATCTCTGTCTTTAAAAGGGATTATAAACTGTCCGATGAGGATATCTCACAGATCATGGAGGCCTCGGAAAAGGAACTTACCACGAGTATAGACCTGTGGAGATTTACCAACTTCATAAACCAGAATTACGCCCTAGAACAGAAGATCCAGATAGTTGAGACAGTCTGGAAAGTAGCCTACGCGGACGGGACACTGGATAAGCATGAAGATTATCTTGCTCACAAAATAGCCGCCCTTCTGCGTCTCAGTCATGGGCAGCTTATTGAGTCGAAATTGAAGGTTCTAAATGCGGCCGATAAGTAATTGTGGAAAAACAAGGAAAGGAGAAATCTTATGGTAGAAACAATCCGTTTCACGCTTAATAACAAGCCCGTCAGCATAGAAGTGGACGGAGATCGAAAACTCCTGTGGGTACTTCGAACGGACCTTGGTATTACCGGTCCGAAATATGGCTGCGGGGAGGGGATATGCGGGACGTGTACCGTGCTTGTGAATGATGAAGCTGTCCCATCCTGCCAGATACGCGTAAAAGATGTCGCCGGAGCGGAAATTACAACGATCGAGGGCCTGGAAAAAGAAGGTAACCTGCATCCTCTGCAAAAGGCATTCATTGACCACGACGCGGTTCAATGCGGGTTTTGCACCCCCGGCATGATCCTGAAGGCCCATAGTCTTTTGATGAAAAACCCCAGCCCTTCACGCGAAGAAATCACGGAAGCGATGGAAAATAATCTCTGTCGCTGCGGGGCGCACGCCAGGATTCTGGATGCCATTGAAACTGCCGCAAAAGAGATGAAAGGGGGGAAATGGTAATGGAAATGGACAGAAGAGAGTTCCTAAAGAGGATGGGGATATTAGGCGGAGGGATTGTCGTCTATTTCGCTTCCGGAGACACCACGTATCTGTCCGGCCAGACGCAGATGCCGAGAAGCAGCACGCCTACCGATTTTAACGGTTTCCTCAGAATAGGGATCGACGAAAGGGTGACATGTCTTGTGGGAAAGATTGATATGGGACAGGGTACTATCACCTCATTTCCGCAGATAGTAGCTGAAGAGCTGGACGTGGCCTATGATTCTGTCGATATCATTATGGGTGACACGGATCTCTGCCCCTATGACATAGGAACATTCGGTTCCATGGGTATCCGGATCCATGGCGTTCTGGTCAGGAACGCAGCCTGTGAGGCCCGGGGAGTGCTCAAGGAGCTCGCGGCGGATTATCTGAGGTGTCCTGTTGAACGTCTCCAGACAGATAAGGGTGTCGTCTTTGATCGGGCCAACCCTGATAAAAGAGTGACGTACGGCACCCTCGCGAGGGGAAAGGTCATTGAAAAACACCTGGAAGAACTACCTCCATTAAAGCCTCCCTCCGAGTTCACAGTCATGGGTAAGCCCTATCTCCATCAGGACGCATACGATAAGGTTACCGGCAAGGCCAGATTCGCGGGTGATATCCGCCTGCCCGGAATGCTTTACGCCACCGTATTAAAGCCGCCTGTCCATGGGGCGAGATTAAGAAGCGTGGACATGTCTCAAGCCAAGAAGATTAAAGATGCCCTTGTGATTCAGGAAGACGACCTGATCGCGGTGCTCCACAAGTACCCGGATGAGGCAAGAAGAGGCTTGAAAACAATAGAGGCGCAATACGATATGCCTGAAACAGGTCTAGATGACGAGAATATATACGATCACCTTCTGAATGTCCCTGTCACACCCTATACTTTGTCCCGGAAAGGAGACATTACAAAGGGGGAGGATATAGCGAAAGAGATATTTGAGGAAATCTATCTGGGGCCCTACGTGGCCCATGCGCCGTTAGAAACCCATACCGCTACTGCCAATGTGGACAATGGTAAAGTTACAGTCTGGTCGTCAACCCAGACCCCTTTTCCTCTTCAGGAGGCATTAGCCAGGACATTGGGCCTTCCAAAAGAGAAGGTCAGGGTCATTACCCCTTTCCTGGGAGGGGGGTTCGGGGGAAAGTCACTGCCCAACAGGGAGGCATTGGAAGCGGCCCGGCTTGCCGTGTTGACGGGCAGGCCTGTACAGGTCTCTTACACGCGCGCTGAAGAATTCTTCCATGACGCCTTCAGGCCGGCCGCGGTGATCAAGATTAGGTCAGGTCTCGACGGAGCAGGAAACATTGTCTTGTGGAAATATGATGTCTATATGGCAGGCAGCAGAGGGGCCGATATGTTATATAACGTGCCGCATCACCTTATAAATGTCCATGGCGACTGGATGCGTCCCCCGGAAGGCGCACACCCCTTCAACGTAGGCCCTTGGCGAGCGCCAGGTGCCGGTAATAACTACCACGCCAGGGAACTCCAAATGAATATCATGGCCGCCAAGGCCGGTGTAGATCCTCTGGAGTTTCGTATAAGGCATCTGAAAGATGAGAGGCTCATAGGCGTTCTTAGGGCAGCTGCTGACAAATTCGGATACACGCCGTCAAAGACCCCCAGCGGCCGTGGGTATGGCATATCCTGCGCTGTTGACGCAAACACCTATGTGGCACACATGGCGGAGATTTATGTGGACAGGGCAAGCGGAGAGATAGAGGTAAAGAGGATTGTATGCGCCATGGATATGGGCCTTTGTGTAAACCCCCAAGGATCCATTTTACAGATGGAAGGCTCTTGTGTGATGGGTCTGGGATATGCCCTGTCCGAAGAGATTCGATTTAAAAACGGGGAGATATTTGACCGCAATTTTGATACTTATCGTATCCCAACCTTCTCCTGGCTGCCAAAGGTCGAGACCGTAATCCTGGAAAACTATCAGTTCCCGCCCCAGGGCTGTGGGGAACCGCCTGTGGTCGGCATAGGGGCCATAATCGCCACGGCCGTGTATGATGCCACAGGGGCAAAGCTCTTTAAGATGCCAATGACGCCGGACCGAGTCAAAGAGGCCCTGGAAAAGGTGTAAAATATCCCTATTCCACCAGTTCTATATGCCAGTACAGATAATCTCGCCAGGACTGTGGTACCTCCCTGAAGCCGATAGTTATCCTTACTGCTGGCACCCATGCGGGGCGTGTAGGTTTGCGTATTAGTCTCATAGAGGCCTCATGGGGCGTGCGGCCTCCCTTTTTGCGGTTGCATTCCATGCAGCAGGTAACGATATTCTCCCATTCTGTCTTGCCTCCCCTGGCTCTAGGCACCACATGGTCGTACGTCAGTTCCTCTGTTGGAAAACGCCCTCCGCAATATTGACACTTGTAACGATCTCTTGCGTAGATATTCTGTCTGGAAAATTTAACCGGACTCTTGTTCCTCTTTACCATGTTAAGCAGGCGTACCACTGAAGGCAGTTTGATGGTAAAGCTCACGGAGTGCAGTTCCCTGGTATATTCTTCGATTACCTCCACTTTACCTAGGAAAAGCATGTTGATAGCCCTTTGCCAGTTAATAACCTTTAATGGCTCATAGGAGATATTTAGTAGTAACACCTGTTCCATATTCTTCTCTTATGGTTATTAATGACAGTAAAATACCAAATTAATGACACTAGATAAACTAAACTAATCAAAAATACAAGAAAAAAATAAGGTACCCCTTACCCCAGGTGACCCCTGTGGACAGCCCATTGGCCACGGCCATTCCTTTCAAGAAGACAAGCGTATAGCGAAAGGTTCATGGCGCAAGGCCCAAGGCATAAGGGGCAAGGCGCAGGTCGGCAGGGGGTTCCCTAAGAGTAGAAAAGCATAAGAGAGGTTTAAGGGTGAACAGCTAATACCTGATCGCCAACAGCTGCAAACCGTTTTTGAGGATTATTATCCTTACCTGTTCTGCGGTCTCAATCTGCGGACTGCGGCTCCCGCCCTCCACATCTCGGAGTTTTTGATCTCGTCCAGCTCTTTCTGGAGGCCTTCCTTATAATCAGGGGCGCTGTTCGCCTTCATCACGATCTCCGTTTCCCTTCCTCTTATTACGCTCTCATAGAGTTCCTCAAAAACCGGGTCCACCGCTTCACGGAATCTATGACGCCAGTCAAGGGCCCCCCTCTGGGCTGTGGCACTGCAATTGGAATACATCCAGTCCATGCCGTTTTCATCCACCAGGCGTATCAGGCTTTGGGTGAGTTCTTCCACTGTCTCATTAAACGCCTCGCTGGGGCTGTGTCCGTTTTTTCTCAACACATTGTACTGGGCCTCCATGACACCTGCTAGGCACCCCATAAGAACCCCGCGCTCACCAACCAGATCGCTATGGACTTCCTTTTCAAAGGTGGTGGGGAAAAGGTATCCCGAGCCTATGGCAATCCCCACGGCAAGCGTCCTCTCCTTGGCCCTGCCAGTGTAATCCTGAAACACCGCGTAACTGGAATTTATCCCGCTACCTGTCAAAAAATTCCTGCGAACCGATGTTCCCGATCCCTTGGGCGCGACCATAATAACATCCACGTTTTCGGGCGGGATTACCTCGGTCTGGTCCTTGTACACGATAGAGAATCCATGGGAAAAATAGAGCGCATCTCCGGGATTCAGGGATTGTTTGATTACAGGCCATATCGCCCTTTGAGCGGCATCCGTTACGAGCATCTGGATTATCGTGCCTTGCTTGGCCGCCTCTTCGATATCAAAGAGGGTCTCCCCTGGTACCCATCCGTCATTCACCGCGCGATCCCAGTCGTTCTTAAATGCCTTTGCCTGGCCGACTATCACCCTAATGCCGTTATCCTTCATGTTCAAAGACTGGCCGGGCCCCTGGACACCATAACCGATAACCGCAACAGTCTCGTCCTTGAGCACTTCCCTGGCCTTCTCCAGTGAAAACTCTTCAACAGTCGTAACCTCTTCCTCAACGCCTCCAAAATCAATCTTTGCCATTATACGTCCTCCTTATAGATTCTTTGGGTCTCTCATTTCTTTTCACGTGCGAGGGCAATCGCACCTGTCCTGGCTATTTCCTGAATCCCTAATGGTTTCAGCAGTTCAAGAAATGCCTCTATTTTGCCACCATCGCCGGTTATTTCAACAGTGTAATGCCCTGTGCCTACATCAACTATCCTGGAACGGAAGATATCTACCATCCTCAATATCTCGGCCCTGTATTCGGGCTTGGCCTTTATTTTGATCAGAGCCAGCTCTCGCTGCACAAACGGGGTTTTGGTAAAATCAAACACCTTGATAACATCGATCAGCTTGTTGAGCTGCTTCTTGATCTGCTCGAGGATATACATATCCCCTTTCGTCACTAGGGTAACACGAGAGATAGTAGCCTCCGTAGTCTCCGCCACGCAGAGGCTCTCGATATTAAATCCCCTGCCGCTGAATAGACCTGCAATCCTCGCCAGGACCCCGGGTTCATTTTCAACCAACAACGAAAGGGTGTACTTTTGTTTTGTCCCGTTGTTATTCATGGGTATATTACGTCTCCTTTTGATTTTTTTTGCCCGGATAATTCGACACTTGATACTATCATATATAAGACACTCCTAGCCTTGAATCATACCAGGAGCATCTGCGTGATATCCGCTCCTGCCGGCACCATTGGGTACACGCTCTCTTCTTTTTCCACCAAAAAATCCATAATCACGGGTCTGTTGACCGCCAACGCCTTTTTAAGGACAGGTACGACCTCCCCAGGGGCAGTCGCGCGCAGACCTACCGCGCCGTAAGCCTCGGCCAGTTTTATGAAATCAGGGGCGGCCTCCATGCCAGTATACGCATAACAGCGGTCATAAAACAGTTCCTGCCACTGCCGCACCATACCCAGAAAACGATTATTGAGTACCGCTATCTTAACCGGCAGATTGAACTGGACCGCGGTGGCCATTTCCTGTATGTTCATCTGTATGCTTCCGTCCCCGGCAATATCCACCACAACCCTGTCGGGGCGCGCCACCTGTGCGCCTATGGCAGCCGGGAGCCCGAAGCCCATGCACCCCAATCCTCCCGAAGTAATAAACGAGTTGGGCCTGTCAAAATGATAATACTGGGCCGCCCACATCTGGTTCTGACCCACCTCGGTGGTTATTATAGCCTTGCCTCCGGTCAGCTCGTATATCTTCTCAATCACAAACTGGGGTTTGATGATATCCTTCTGCACGTAGGCAAGGGACTTTTTGGCCTTCCATTCTGATATCTGCTCCAGCCACGGATCACGGATCTTCTTAAGGCCCCTCATCCTCTCCTTGGCAAGAAGGCTGTTCAATTTTTGAAGCGTTATCCTGCAATCCCCCACGATAGGGGTGTGCACAGGAATATTCTTGCTTATGGAGGTCGGGTCTATATCGATATGGACGATCTTGGCCTTTGAAGCAAAGCTCTCTGTCTTTCCCGTAACCCTGTCGTCAAAACGGACACCGACACCGATAAGCAGATCGCATTCGGATGTGGACATATTAGCGCGATAAGTCCCGTGCATCCCCAGCATCCCCAGCCATAAGGGATCGGATGCCGGAAAAGCGCCCAGGCCCATAAGGGTTGCCGTCACCGGGGCCTGAATCCTCTTAGCGAACTTTGTCAGTTCGTTTGACGCCCCGGATAAAATAACACCCCCTCCGGCAAATATAAGCGGCCGATGTGCCTTCTTAATAAGGTCTATCACCCTTTCCAGTTGTTTCATATTAGGCTGGTATGTCGGCTGGTATGACCTCACCTTAACCTCTTCATTTGGTCTGAATTCTCCAAAGGACTGCATCACGTTCTTGGGAAGATCAACAAGTACCGGGCCAGGTCTTCCCGAACGCGCGATGTAAAAAGCCTCCTTCAGTACCCTGCCCAGATCTTCGATGTTTTTTACCAGAAAATTATGCTTGGTGCACGGACGCGATATACCGACGATGTCCACCTCCTGAAAGGCGTCGTTACCTATAAGGTTTGTATTTACCTGGCCCGTAAGCACCACGATCGGGATGGAATCCATATACGCGGAAGCGATACCTGTTATGGTATTAGTCGCCCCTGGGCCGGATGTCACGAGGCAGACCCCTACCCTGCCCGATGCGCGCGCATAACCGTCGGCGGCGTGAACCGCCCCCTGTTCATGCCGAACCAGGATGTGTTTTATGTCAGTCTTCACAAGCTGATCGTATATATCGATAACAGCCCCGCCCGGGAAGCCGAAGATGGTGTCCACCCCCTCTTCCTTCAATATCCTCATCAATATTTCTGTTCCCTTGAGTTTAATGGTAAACACCCCCTTTTTCGTCTATTGCCTTGATATAATTAACGAGCCCGCCGGCCATGATGATCTCTCTCATGAAATCCGGGATAGGCTGTGCCGAAAAGACCAAACCTTTATCCTTATTTTTGATCTCTCCGCTGGCCAGATCAACGGATATTCTATCTTTCTCTTCGATGGAATCAACCGCTTCTTTTGACTCGAGGATAGGCAGCCCTATATTAAAGGCATTTCTGTAAAAGATTCTCGCGAAACTCTTGGCGATAATAACCCCGATTCCAGACTCTTTAATGGCCAGCGGCGCATGTTCTCTTGAGGAACCGCAACCAAAATTGCTGCCCGCCACAAGGATATCGCCCTTGCTCACCCCCTGGCTGAAATCAGGCCTCAGATCAGCAAAACAGTTCTTGGCAAGCTGCTCCTTATCAGACACATTAAGAAATCTGGCCGGTATAATAACATCCGTGTCAATGTTATCACCGAACTTCCAGACCCTTCCTTCCGCTTTCATCCCGCTTCCCCCTATAGACTGATTATCACAGATATTGCATCAGCTCCAGCTCATCGCACGTAAATGGGTTTTTTCTTCATAATTCATCGGGCAGACCTATTCGTCCAAGCACCGCGGATGCCGCGGCAACCTCGGGATTTACCAGATACACCTCGCTGGCTGGGTCACCCATCCTCCCGATGAAGTTTCTGTTGCTGGTGGAGGCGCATCTTTCTCCGTCGGCAAGAACGCCCATGTGTCCTCCCAGGCATGGTCCGCAGGTAGGCGGGCCTATTGTGGCGCCTGCATCAAGGAACGCCTCTATAATGCCCTCCTTGATCGCCTCCCGGTAAATCAAGGGAGATCCCGGTATAACAATCAGCCTGAGTCCTTTTGCGATAATCTTGCCTTTGAGGATGTCCGCCGCCTTATGCAGATCTTCCAGCCTTCCATTGGTACATGACCCGATGAAAACCTGGTCCAGCTTGATATGTTTGCTCTCGGAAACGGGTCTCACATTATCCGGTGAGTGAGGAAAGGCAACCTGCGGTTCTATTTGAGACACATCAATATTCACCTCGTTTTTATATTCGGCATCCGAATCGTTTCCCCAGATTACGGCCTTTCTGGACGATCTTCCCTCCACGTATTCCATAGTGACCTCATCTGCCTTAAAAATGCCGTTTTTGGCGCCGCATTCGATGGCCATATTGGCCATGGTAAAACGGTTGTCCATAGAGAGGTGCTCTACGGTGGGGCCGGAGAATTCTATAGCGCAGTAGTTAGCACCCTCAACCCCGAAAAGACCGATGAGATATAGGATGAGATCCTTTCCCCCCACCCACGGGTGTAGCTCTCCCTCAAAATTTACTTTTATGGTTGAAGGCACCTTTAGCCACACCTTCCCAGTGGCCATTATAGCTCCCAGGTCAGTACTACCCACGCCGGTGGAAAAGGCC
>CAYUYB010000083.1:0-9633 GCA_964449025.1 uncultured Desulfobacteraceae bacterium | reverse complement strand
CCCGAGGCGTTCATAGATCCTTAAACCGCAAAAGGCCATCCCCAAAAACAGCGCACCCCCTGTTACCGCGGCCCATGGGGATTCCGTATGCAGGAGCCCGGCCACATAACTCCCCAGGAAGGCCCCTAAGATAAGGAAGATGACCGGTGTAAGATACACCAGCGCTGACAATCTTAACAACTCGCCTTCTGGAAGGCTTATCTCCACGCAGTCCCCCACCCGCCCCTGCAGGACATTGGATACCTCTAACACGATCTCCCGGGACGCGCCCTCGCAGGAATCCCTTGAGCTGCAGTGTTCGCAGGCCGATCTTTGTCGCACCCGCACCACAGCCGTTCTTTTCCCGACCTCTTCGATTGTCCCCTGTTCAGATACCATGATAATCCCTTTCAGCTCGTTTCAGTTGCCGGTTGTCTCTTGATTAGCTATTGGCTATCAGCCTTCAGCTATCGGTTCGTTCGGGGAACGAACCCTGCAAAACCACCCTCATCTGTAGGGCCCATTCCCCGAATGGGCCGCAACCGGATTCCCCGGTCAAACCGGAGAATGACGAAATAGGATCCCGACTCCTGTTTCCCCTGGCACGGCGTAGTTATACGAAGCCGGCTGTCCTTCTTATCTTCCACGGCTCAACCCTCACGCTACTCGCTACTTGATCCCCCTAATGCTTACCCTAAAAGTAGTACCGAACCTCCGCGTTAATAGACCAGGGTGACAGACCGAATTCACTCCTGATCCGGTAACCCTCCGGTTCATCACCCAAAGGGATACCCAGATTAAGCGCGAGCTCGGACTCATTTGACAGGGAGTACGCCACATTGAAGGAACAGATGCTTGATCCGTCGTCCAGATTGGTGATCAATGCCATCTGGCCGTTTAACAGGGGGCCAAACTCATATCCCGCGCCCAGGGCCGTGTAATTCCGGCCCAGATAAGTAAGGCTTTCCACTTTTGGGCCCGCGCCTAAGGCCATATATTGGTAATCCTCACCCAATCCGCTCCCGTGATAAAAATATTCCAGCCTCACATCCAGGCTGTTTTCCCAACGATGTTCAAGACCCACGGAGATCTCTGTATGGTGCGCATCTCCCGCGTCATCCGGATACCCGATATTCCCTTCGGCCCGGATCCCCAGCCACCGGAAAAGGTCACCCTGCAATGAGCCTCCTAGCACATCCCTATCGCTTACGGTGCCGGCTATCAATGAGCACTCAAGATTATTAAAGACAGTGGAGATCCGGCCTATATAGGACGAACGACCAGCCGCGTGACCCTTGCTCCACCCCGTATCGCTATCAGGATCTCGATCGTAACCAAGAACCCCTATCAAGGATAATTGGGACAGGTCGCCGAGCCGGACTTCCGCCCGGATCGCGTCCACACCGGGTTTATACACGCGATAAAAGGCCTGGGCCGCGAACGGAGCGAAAAAATCGTTGGGCGAAAAATAGAATGTGGTTGCCAGGTTAATGGGCTGGCGTCCCAGGATGAGGTCAAGGCGGTCTTTAGACCACCGCAGATTCAGCCGGTCCAGGGCCACGTGGACGTATCTTCTGTCGCTGAAACTCCATTCCAGGGCAGAGCTCCTTTCCACATCCAGGGGGACCCCCATAGTGAGGCTACCCACGACTATATCTTCAGCGAAGTATGTCTGATAGGCGTTTAACTCCATGGTTAATATATCACCCAGCCGGCCCAGCATGATTAGGCGCATGATGCCCCCAAGGTCACATTCTGAAAGGTCTTTGAAAAATATATCATTGTCAGGATAAATCCGGCCGTATCCGATGCCCCTTATCATGCCCCTTAATTCGACATATCCTTCACCACCCCGCATTTCATAGAACGCGGCGGCAGGTAATGAAAAGGCCATAAGGATGACGGTAAACAGGGATAACCCGACCAGATGTCTATGGATTACATGACGAATCAACTGCGAACCTCATCCCTTTCCAGCCTTCCGTCACGCAGGCCGATGAACCGATGGGCCCGGCCCATAACCCTTTGATCATGAGTGGAGAATAGAAATGTAACCCCCGATTCCGTGTTCAGTCTCTCCATGATATCCAGCAGTGAATCCGCCGTGGCGGAATCCACGTTCGCGGTAGGCTCGTCTGCCAGGATGATGGCAGGCCGGGTGACTATGGCCCTCGCTATCGCCACTCTCTGCTGCTGACCTCCCGACATCTCGTCCGGACGCCGGTCTTCAAGGCCTTCCAGACCCACCTGTGCCAGCACCGCCTCTACCCTTTCCCTGCACTCACCTTCCGGAACCCCCTGCAGTGTCAGGACGAACTCCGCGTTTTCATAGGCAGTCATGACCGGTATAAGATTATACGCCTGAAAGATAAAACCGATCCTGTCCCTGCGAATAGCCGACACCCGCGAACGGCTTAGCAGGTTGATATCCTCTCCCTCCAGAAAGACCCTTCCCTTGGTGGGGACATCCAGCCCGCCTATGAGATTCAGAACCGTGGTCTTTCCGGAACCTGAGGGACCGCAAAGGGCGACAAAGCCTCCCTTATGGATACTGAATGACAGTCCCTCCACCGCCCTCACGTCTATCTTCCCCTGCCGGTACAATTTCGTGGCCTGTTCAAGCCTGACAATCGCCTCATCCGACATCACAACTCCTTACCTACAGTGTTTTTAGGCTTTCAACCGGAGGAATCTTCCCGGCCTTCCACGCGGGGTATATCCCCGAAAAGATGGTAAGGATAAAGACTCCCGCCAGGATTGCGACGGCGCTCTCTTTAAAGAGCCTGATCTTCAACAGCGGGTCCACCAGAACCCCGCTCGCGCTGTAGTCGGCGCCTATCATGGCGCTGAAGTCTATACCCCTGTAAAACATGAAGGCGTACCAGGGCGCTGTGATAATGACGCCCAGTATAACCCCGAGGATGCCCAACCATATGGATTCCATAATAACCAGTCTGAAAAGGGTAGCGGGAGACATCCCGATAGCCATCATCACTCCGAACTCTCTTGTCCGCTCCATAACACTCATAAGCAGGGTGTTCAATATCCCCGCCGCGATCAAAAGACCCACCAGGACCTGGATGATATAGTTGCCGCTCTTATCCAGCGTGATGATTCCCGCCAGTTCGGCCTGTGTCTGCCTCCAGGTCAGCACCTCCCTGCCCGGACCGCCCACGGCGGCATCTATCTTCTCTCTCATCCTTTCACTATGCCGCTGATCTTCGACAACCACGGCTACCAGCGTGGAGTCACCCGGGCCGTAGCTCAGCGCTGACCTGATTCTGTCGATAGGAAGAAGGAGCACGGACCCGTCCACCTCGCTCACGCCTGTCTCGAATATCCCGCTTACGCGAGCGATCTCACTTACTATCTCTCCGTTAACATCGGTTGTGGTATAAACAAGCTTCTTCCCTATCCCGATATTCAGCTTGTTCGCCACTTTGGACCCCACAACAGCGCCCGGGCCGTCCGTACCCGGAAAAAGACCCCCTTCTTTGATCGAACGAATAAACAGATTCTGCTCCCTTGATTCCATGGCGGGATCAATCGCCATGAACACGCCCCCGATACTCTTGTTGGCGCTGGCCAGCATGGCCTGACCCGTGATCCTGGCAACAGAGTGACTCACCCCGGGTATGGCCGTGATCCTGGACAGTATCTCTCCCGTGTTCGATAATCTTTTATCCAGAGAAGGTGTATCATTATACCCCGGCGGCTCGATGGTAACATGTCCCAATCCCATTTCAGCGCTTGTGTTGATCATCTTGGTGTAACCGTAATCTCCGGTGCCGCAGAAGGTCACCGAGAATAACACACCGAAGCCTATGGATAAGGCGGTGATATAGGTGCGGCGTTTTCGCCCCCAAAGGTTACGCCATGCCATGTTGTACAGCCTCATCCCAATCACACTCCTTATGGGTCGGTCACTCTAACCCTCTGGGCACCTATTAGCTGTTAGCTGTTAGTTATCAGCTGTTAGTTGTTAGTTGTCGATTATCGCTTATTGGTTATTGGTTATCATTTAATCAGCTATGACCTATCAGCTATCAGCCTTCAGCTATCGGTTCGTTCGGGGAACGAACCCTACAAAAGCATTATTCTATCGCGTATGGCCTGTTCATCGGTTCGTTCGGGGGAATGAACCCTACAAAACCATTATTCTATCGCGTATGGCCTGTTCATCGGTTCGTTCGGAGAACGAACCCTGCAAAACCACCCTCATCTGTAGGGCCTGTTCGCCTGAACAGGCCGCTTCCTCACCCTATCATCTTCTCATGTTCTGATCTACTCATCCTCTGACCTCTGCCCATCTGAGGCTCTGATCTCTGATCTTCTAATCCTCTTTTCTCTTTCCTATTTTCTCTTTCCTATCTCCTCTATGCCCTCGAATCCTATCTCAACGATGATGTATGGCCGATACGGGTCTTATAACCGCTGCCTTCACGGCCGGGTAAAGCACGGCCGCGAATGCTATGATGAACAGGAAAAGGACCGGGATCATGACGGCCTCAGGCGTCAGATAGGCCTTCCAGACAGGGTCTATGGCCACTCCGGCGAAAGATGCGCCATCGGCGACAGACGAAAGATCAAGGCCGTTTTCCTCCAAATAACGGGATAGCGACCACCCTGACACAACGGCCATAACGCTCGCCATCACTACCTGTATGGCTGTCTCGGCATATATGAGCAGCATCAACTGCCATGGCGTGACGCCGACGGCCTTCATGATACCCAGCTCCCTGATCCGTTCAAACACGCTCATGAGCATGGCGTTCAGAACCACCATGGCTACCGCCGTGTAGGTGATGATAACCATGATAATCATCTGTGAGTCGGCCAGATCCAGTATCCTGGCAATAACAGGTTTGAGTACCCGCCAGTTCATCGTCTCATAACCCGCTGCCAGGCTCGACACCCGGGCTGTGGCCTCATCAAGATCGCTGCTTCTGTCGGGCCGCATTATAGCGATCTCGTGAGCCCCTGTCGGAAGCGCCATCAATTCGCGAAATTCCTTTTCAATCATGTACAAACCGGCCCTGTCCACGTCCTCGCCAACGGACTTGAGTATGCCTCTGACGATATATAGATCATTGGCCATGGAACCGTCCGTGGCCTGTCCCAGGAATACTATTTCATCCCCCGGCTTCACGCCGAGGGTCTTGGCCAGTTTTCTGCCTATCACAACCCCCCCGGGGTCGCTCTCGGTTAGCCACTCGCCCTGGAGCACGTGGTTATGAATCTGCGTGACGTCATCCTCCTTTGAAATATTTACCCCTCTTACCTGTACTCCTGCGGATGCCGAACCTGCCGCTGCCAGGCCGAAGCCGTAGAGCCTCGCGGTTGCGTGAAGCCCCGTCAGCCTGATTTCCTTGACCAGGGTATCCGCGTTATCTATCAGTTTGTATAGATCAGGATCATCCCTGTATCCCTTGACATGTATCTGGATGTCTCCCAGATCCATTGCCACCGCGTTCTTTTCGCTCGCCTGAAGCAAGCCTTCCATCAAAGCCGCGAACAGTATCATGATAAAACCCGCGAACCCCATGGCCAGGGTGGTTACCAACGTGCGGCGCCAGTTTCGAAACACGTTGCGCGATGCTATTGAAAAGATCTTCATCCCTGTCTCACATCCTTTTCAGCCGGGCAATCGAGAAGAAATCGTCCTCTATGGGGACGCCTAACTCCAGTTCTTCATAGATGAGTTCGGTATATTCATCAGGCTTATCCGCCGGAACCACCTTCATAACCTTAGGCCTCAGCCTCCCTGCAAGCATCTCTATCCGGCTGAAGCTGACGGTCCTGGCGATATTCATGTCTTCGTCATAATAGTAATACTTCAAAGGTATATAGCCGTCCGCGAGCAGTATGGCTACCACCTTGCCCCAGACCACCGCCGCGTCCGGCTTGGGTATGAGCGTGAATTCATATATCTGCTGATTGTCCCTTTCGCCCTCAAAAGATATAAAAGGATCATAGTCTTCTTCCATGCGCGATTCCTTGACCAGGTCGTCATTGGTAAAATGGCTGCCCATCCAGGATCCCATCATCATCCCTGAAGTCAAACGGATTGTGCGGTCTGTCCTGGGCAGGTAGCTGTATATATTGTTACCTGACTTAAGTGTGGCGGTGCCCTTTTCTTTGAGCGGCATGAGGATACGCACCAGGGTCTTTTCTTTCCCTTTTGACCAGCCCTCCAGGCTCAACTCACGACTGTAGTGGGCGGTTCTGACGCGCATGATTATTATGGAATGGGATGACACGCCGCGCCACATATCATCAACCTGGCGCAGTATCTCTTTCGCCCTTTGAATCGCGGCATCATCATCTTGAACAAAGGACACACGTGCTGGATAACACTGAAATGTGATAAGAAAAATAATTATCAGAATGACTTTATTGTCTCTTCTCATGGCATTTCTTGCATTTTCTATATCTCTATACTTGTTTTGGCTCACATTTTCAAGCGTAATAAATCGATGGGGACGTCCATAAGAAACTAAGAAACTTACTTTATAAGATTGATATTATTCGTTTTTACGATTCTTTCTCCTCTCTCCACCGCGTAACCAACAGCAGGCTGCGTTATCCCTAATCGTTTCGCCATACTTGTCATGCTGTCACCCAGTTCCTTTACACACCAGTAACAAAAAACACTCCTAGCTTTCGATATCTTCCGCTGATATCCCGGATTCACCGCTTCTGAAGAGAAAATGGGCGTGGTTCGACATAAGTGCCCAGGCATAACATGAAGTGTGGGTTTCGGGAAGGATGATGGATAATCTTTCCACCAGATCATCCCGGTCTTTATTATCTCTGAATATCTCGCGACGTTCTATCCCCCGAATCATTACATGATGTAATACCCCGGGAGCGTCCAGTCTGGCAAGTCTCGGCATAATTCCCTGATTATTAAATCATTCCTTTAAGGTCAAGTTTCTTATGGACGTCCCTGATTTGCAAAAATCTGCAGTGAGAATTGTGCATCGTGCACACTTTTTTGTGCTTTTTTTTTTAGAGATTCCCATCATCTCTTTAGCCACCATGAATAATAATCTCAACCGCATTACTGGAAAAGGCCACAGGTAAAAGGGCCCAGGTCCTCCATAAACAAAAAGATCCCGGGATTGATCCCCGGCACAGAGTTTGTAATACGAAAGATTATATGCTTTTATCAAAAAAGAGGAGGTCCTTTTGTGAACCAGGAATCAACACCCAATGACGCCCCTGAAAGGAAAAGACGCGTCCTTTACGTTGAAGACGAACAGATCGTAAGCAAGGTTACGAAGCAGATACTGGAATATCTCGGGTTTGAAGTGGATGTCTCGATGCAATCCCGGGGAGCCATCAGCCTGTTGGAAAAGCAACCGGAGGATTATGACCTTATAATCACCGATATGAACATGCCTGATATGAACGGGATCGAACTGTCCAAAAGGCTCCGGGCAGTCAGGCCGGATATCCCCATCATCCTTTGCACGGGATCCGGCACTTCAATAGATGAAGAGGCGATAGAGGCCCTTGGTATAAGGATACTCCCCAAACCCTTTATGATTACAGATGTAAGAAAGATTACAGACTCCATCCTTACCTGAACAACCTCCTGTCCAGGCTCCTGTACTGTATGGCCTCCGCCACATGGTCCGCTTTGATATGAGGACCGCCTTCAATATCCGCTATGGTCCGCGCGATCTTCAGTATCCTGGAATGGGCCCTGGCACTGAGGCCCAGCTTCTCCATGGCCCTTTCCAGCAGATTATCCGATTCCCGATCCACCTCGCAAAATCGCCTGATGTGCCGGCTGCCCATATCGGCGTTGGTATGGATCTTCAACCTCTGAAAACGCTCCGCTTGGACCTCCCTCGCCTTCTTGACCCTCTCCAGGATATCGGCGGACGACCTCCCCTCCTTCTTTCCGGAAAGGTCCTTGTAGTCCACCGCGGGTACCTCCATGTGAAGATCGATCCTGTCCATCAGAGGCCCTGATATCCTGGACCTGTAACGCTGGATCTGCAGATAGGAACAGCTGCATTCCCTCCTGGGGTCCCCGAAAAAACCGCAGGGGCACGGGTTCATGGCGGCGACAAGCATGAAATTGGCGGGATATGTCACCGTGGAACTGGCCCTGGCTATGGTGACATAACCGTCTTCTATGGGCTGCCGCAGGACCTCCAAGACATTCTTCCTGAATTCAGGTATCTCATCGAGAAAGAGCACGCCGTTATGGGCCAGACTTACTTCGCCGGGCTTTGGGTTCTGGCCCCCTCCTATGAGGCCCGCGTCCGAGATGGTATGATGAGGGGCCCTGAAGGGTCTGGTGGTTATCAACCCTTTGCCTTCCGGCATTAGCCCCATAATGCTGTAAACCTTGGAGGTCTCCAGCGCCTCTTGAAAGCTGAGGTCCGGCAGGATAGTGTGGAGTCTCCTGGCCAGCATGGTCTTGCCGGCGCCCGGAGGCCCTATCATTATCATGTTGTGCCCGCCGGCCGCGGCTATCTCCATGGCCCTTTTGACGTTCTCCTGGCCCCGCACATCACTGAAATCCAGCAGCTGTTCATGACTCTTAAAAAAACTCTTGAAATCCCCATGGTAAGGACTTATGTTGGAAAATCCCAACAGGGCCTCCACAACCCGGGAAAGGCTTTCGACGGGATAGATATCTATCGCTCCCACTACCGCGGCCTCTGTTGAGTTCTCAGGCGGCAGGAATACCCCTCTAAGCCCCATTTCCTTCGCCATCACCGCTATCGGAAGAGCCCCCTTTATCGGTCTTATAAGGCCATCAAGGGACAGCTCTCCAAGAAAAAGGGTCCGGGATAATGACTCCCTTGGAATAAGCCCGGTAGCCGCCAATATCCCTATTGCCATCGGAAGGTCGAAGGCGGAGCCCTCTTTCTTGATATCAGCCGGAGCGAGGTTGACGGTTATCCTGTCTGACGGGAATTGATATCCGGAGTTTTTGATAGAGGCCTTTACCCTCTCCTTGCTCTCTCGGACCGCGCCTTCGGGGAGGCCGACAGTTGAAAAAGAGGGGAGGCCCTGGGAGATATCGACCTCGACTTCAACGATATAGGCATCGATCCCTATTACAGCACTGCTCATTACCTTGGCAAGCATTGTCTGTTCTGTAATCACTGGTTGAAATTGGTTGACTCGATACCGTTTTCCGCCTTCAATATCTATGCCAAAGAAGTCCGGGACCTTGGATCAGGATATTACCCGATGGAGCAATAGCCTTTACATCTGCTAACAGGAATGATAGAATGTCCGGATTAATTGAAATCGATTACCTCGTTAAAGGCTTGAAAGGTTATCCCGCGGCCATATGGCCCGCGCATAGACCGGGGCATGGGCTCACAGCGGCAATCCAGGGGATAAAGGGCTTTTTACAGGTCCATCAAGCTTGAGGTGACTGTATAACAACCACAAAAAAGGAGCATGAACAACATGGCACGCATTACAGTGGAAGACTGTCTTAAAAAGATTAATAACCGTTTTGCGCTGATTCACATGGTAGCCAAACGCGTAAGGCAGTTGAGAAAGGGAGATGAACCCACAATCAACTCCAAGAACAGGGATATTGTCATCTCCCTGAGAGAGATCGCGGCCGGCACCATAAAGCTGGAAAACGAAGAGAATTTTCAGGAGCTTTACCCA
>CAYUYB010000082.1:0-9660 GCA_964449025.1 uncultured Desulfobacteraceae bacterium | reverse complement strand
TCATTCGTGAATTTTGTAAGAATCGAGTTTGCCGGAGATGCAAGACATCAAGCGCGCAGCTGTAGCACTTTACCGCAAGCGCTTGATAACTCGTTAGGTCCGGTAGAATCGGATCTGCCGAAGGGTAAACAATCTTGAATATTTTTCTTATAGTTCATAACCACCAGAATGCTATTTGCAGTGGTGTGGTACAAAAGCCTTAAGTTGCTGTTTACTAACTTTTTTAACAACCATTCAAGATTGTTTATGTAAAATTTAGGACATTAGCATGTCAGAATTAAGGACAGGCAGGCGAAGATATTATAATATCTTTTCTCATTTTTATGATCTATTCATAAAACTGCATTCCCGCGATTATGGAGAAGAGACCCGTAAGTTCCTGGCTGATTCATCTCAATCAGAAGATAAAACACAGCCTAGAATCTTGGATATCTGCTGCGGTACGGGTTCGGTTGTTCTTGCCTTCGCCAAACGATCTCCTGATTTAATGGCGATAGGCTATGATTTTTCCCGGGGCATGTTGCTCAGGGCCTATAAAAAGGACCTATCTCATAAAATAATCTTCATAGAGGGAGACGCCGCAGCTTTACCGTTCGCGAACGATTCCTTTGATGTGGTTTGTTGTTCTCATGCACTGTATGAATTAAAAGGTAATGTTAGAAAATACGCCCTTTTGGAAATGAAGCGAGTGGTTAAACCGGATGGTTCTGTATTAATTATGGAGCATGAAGTCCCGAACCGATTACTCATAAGGTTCCTGTTCTATATAAGGATGCTTCTCGTAGGACGGACTGACTCACGCGAGTTTCTTGCGCAGGGCATCTATCCTTTCAGAATGATATTTTCAGGGGTCGATTTATTGCATACCAAATCAGGCAAAACCAGATTAATCGTATGTCATAAATAGCCGAAGGGGATGGTGTGATAAGATTAAAGGCAAGGGGAATGCGATGGCTGAAGGGGTTCCACCTCCTGGCGGTATCTTGCTGGATCGGCGGGGCCGTAGCTTTGATGATGCTTTATTTTATAAAGGCTGATCTGGATAACGGAGGGACCCTATATGGGATAAACAAAAGTATCCATCATATCGACATGGCAGTAATAGTTTTGCCTGGGGCCTTTGGCTGTCTTATTACCGGCATAATCTACTCCGCGTTTACAAGCTGGGGTTTTTTCAAACACAAATGGTTGATACTGAAATGGATTATAACCATTGTCGCCATAATATTCGGCACCTTCTGGCTCGGACCCTGGGAAACTAATATGATGGAAATCTCCCGTGACCTGGGAATATCAGCATTAAGTGACCATACCTATCTACATAATCAAAAAATGAACTTTCTCTTTGGCGGGGTTCAGTGCCTTATACTTATAATCACATTATTTATCTCCATCTTTAAACCATGGAAGAATAAAAAGGTTTAAAAAAGGTGTGACTTACCGGGATTAACTAAACGCGAGCCCTTTTATCCGTTAACCAGTAAACTGGTATGCCTGAAACGAAGACGCTCAGCACAACTATCAGGCCGACGGGCTTCATTGCCAAGGCGTATGTCACCGAGCTGTAGCACATAAATACACAGGCGGCAGAGAAGATAACCACGGTCACCGGAAATCCGGATATCTTATACGGACGTACTATATGGGGCTCCTTCTTCCTGAGTATAAACACAGAAATACCCGTCGCCAGAAAAAACAGCCACACCACCGGAGCGGTGTAGAGGATAGTTTCTATAAAAGATCCCGCCAGGAGTAATATGGCGACACTCAAGCACCCCTGGACAATAAGTGCACGGACGGGTGTCCCGTAACGGGGGCTCCATGTTCCCAGGGCGCGGAATGATCTATGTCCAGCACCCACGGCGTAAGAAATACGGGCTCCTGTAAAGATAAGGCCGTTGACCGCTCCCAGGGCGGATAGACATATTATAATACTGATCATTTTGGCAGCCATTACAGGGGCTATGGTGGCGAGTGTATCCACCGCGATCGCGTCTGAGGTGCTCATCTTTGCCTTTCCCAGCGCATGAAGGAATGAGCCGTTGACCAGCATATAGATGATCGTAACAAACACAGTCCCTATTACCAGGGATCTGACGATATTACGGCCCGGGTCTTTAACCTCGGCAGCGACATAAGCCATCTCGTTCCATCCGCCGAAGGTAAAAAGGACCAATATAAGGGCCAATTGAAACCCCTCCATGGTGATTGGGGTAGTCACCGGGGCTGTCATTTGCCTGACCGGCGCCAAAAAACCAGCCACAACAATCGCCAGGATCCCCGCGGCTTTGACTATTGTCAGCAGGTTCTGGGTCCACTTCCCTTGTTTTACTCCAATGATATTGATAAGTGTCAGAATTATTACCACCATACTTGCATAAACAGGAAGCGTATTCTCACCGTGGGAGAAAAAGGTCATGGCATACCTGGCAAACACAAAGGCAATCAAGGCGATATCTCCCGGTCTGATAATAACCAGCTGAGACCAACCGAAGAGATACCCCGCAAGGCTGCCATACGCACGGCTCTGATACACATAATCCCCTCCCTCATGGGGATATGAGGTGGCCAGCTCCGCATAACATATAGCGCCTGTCAAGGCAAGAAGGCCCCCTGCCAGCCAAATACCCATAATACCCTTCCAGCCACCCATGCATGCTGCCACACTCGGGGTAACTTCATAGATGCCTGCACCTATTATGATCCCCACAATGATACATATGGAATCAAAGAGGGAGAGTTCTTTTCTGGGAACAGTATCCATGCCAGCCCCTTTCCAAAATCCTGTTTTAAAATAACACGGAACAATCCTGATCCGAAATGCGTTTCATCCGGTTAATGAGTACACAAGTTGATTATATCTAAATGCATTGGGATATATAGGCAATTAAGGTACCTATAACAAGGTTCAATCCTTTGCTTCTTTATATACCCATCGAAGGGATGACCCTGAAATGCTCCTTGACATAAAAACACTTGTTCTTGTAAATTCAAAACTGCTATCTTCATAGCAAAAATATATTATTTAATATAGCTTAATTATATCTTTATAATCTATATGCATTAGATAGCATAAAACTGTTCACTAAGCCTTATTATTAAACAGGAGTCTATAATGAGCGACTGGCAACCCAAGATTACGGCCTTCTTATGCAACTGGTGCAGCTATGGCGCGGCGGATCTTGCAGGGGTGAGCCGAATTCAGTATCCGCATAATTTCAGGATCATCAGGGTCCCTTGTTCCGCCCGCGTGAGCGCGAAGTTTATTCTGGCCGCCTTACGGCATGGATCCGACGGTGTGTGGGTTTCCGGGTGACATCCTGGAGAATGTCATTACCTGGAAGGTAATTACTACGCTAGGAGGAAATTCACCATGCTTAAGGGGTTGCTCGAACATATCGGGATCGAGCCCGGCAGGCTTAATTTCTCATGGATCTCCTCGGCTGAGGCTACAAAGTTTGCTGAGGTGGCGAGGAGTATTGCGGAGGATGTGAAGGCACTGGGCCCTGCGAAGTATCTGGTTAAAAGGAGAGCCGAGGTGGCATAATGCAGGAATATACCGAAAGGATCAGAGAGGTAGCAAAGCGACTGCTCCAGGGGGGAGAGGTGGATGTGTTTATCGGTTATAAAAAGGGTTCCATACCTATGATGAACGAGCCGATTCTTATATCCGATCCCGAAAAGGCGGATCTCCTTTACTGGGATAGCAATTGCGGCCTTAATCTGTGCAATTATCTCACCAAGAGAACCGACAGGATAGGCATTGTAGCCAATGGATGTAATTCCAGAAGTATAGTCAATCATATTGTGGAAAATCAGATCAATCGCGAGCAACTCTATATAGTAGGCATTCCCTGCACCGGTATAATAGACCATCGGGCCGTAAACAGGGCGGTTGATTTCAGAGAGATACTCGACATTGAAGAAGCATCCGGCCGTTTCACCGTTAAGGGCAAAGACTTTGAGGAAACCTTTGAAAAAAAGGATTATCTCCAGACGAATTGTTCAGTATGCATACATCGAAATCCGGTTATATACGATGAGATGGTAGCAGACAAGGTTGAAGAGCAGGATGATATCGAGATGTTCGAGGATGTAAAAGCTATCGAAAATATGACCAGCGATGAGAAATGGGGGCTTTTTACCAATATGATCTCATCCTGCATACGTTGCTATGCGTGCCGTAACGTCTGTCCTCTTTGCTACTGTCCAACCTGTTTTGTGGATGAGTCACAGCCCCAATGGGTCGGCAAAAGCATTGATCCCACGGACACCATGACCTTTCACATTTTGAGGGCATATCATTGCGCCGGAAGATGCACAGATTGCGGTGCCTGTGAGAGGGCCTGTCCTGTAGGGATACCAGTGCGACAGTTCACAAAAAAGCTCAATAAGGACGCCTTGGAGATCTTTTTCTGGGAAGCCGGACTTACCATGGAACAAAGGCCCCTTCTGGATGTGTATAAACCGGATGATTACAGTGATTTTATAAGATGAGATTAGGCATAAGGGTAAATTGATGACTACAAAGGTATTCACCAGACGAGAATGGCGCATGGCTCTAAAGACGGCACGAGGGTCATATAAGATATTTGTCCCGGTAAAAGAAGGCGATTTCCATAATTTCAGGCCTATGGAAGAAGAGACCGTCCCTGACTTTGATTTCCAGAACACTAGGCTCTCTCCTAAATCCATAATATATCCCCAATCGGAACGTATGTTTGAATGCCTCTCCGACCGGGAAAATCCAAAAGCCGGCATCCTGAAAGAGGCAGAGAAAGAATATAGTCCTCAGGCTATCGTAGGGATCAGGCCATGCGATGCGCATGCATTCCATATTTTAAGACGTAATTTTGACAATTCCGAATACAGGGATCCCTGGTGGATAAAGCGTTTTGAATCCACGGCGCTGATTGGGTTGGGCTGTAATGAACCGTGTTCCACATGTTTTTGCACCTCGGTTGGAGGCGGGCCCTTTCATGAAGAGTATCTTGATGCAATCCTATATGACATCGGGGACAGTTTCCTGGCCAAGGCGCTTACACAAAAGGGTGAAGGATTTATTAGTAAGCTGACAGGAGGAAAACCACCTGAAAATGACATGCTTATGGAGGCAGAGAATCTTGCGGCATCAGCCATGGGCAAGATAACCTCGGTTGTCCCTACCGGAAAATTGAGAGAAAAGTCCGTGAACGATCTTTTCGAGGCCCCCTTTTGGGAGGACGTTGCTTTTGCCTGCGTTAATTGCGGCACCTGTACCTATCTTTGCCCCACATGCTGGTGTTTTGATATACAGGATGAGACATGGGAAAGCCACGTGGACAGGATCAGAAACTGGGATTCGTGCATGTTCCCCCTATTCACGCTGGAAGCCTCCGGTCATAACCCCAGAGAAAAGAAATCTCAACGAGTTCGTCAACGTTTCATGCACAAGCTTAAATATTACGTGGACAAGTATGAAGACGGGGTCCAATGCACCGGCTGCGGACGATGCGTTCGTTATTGCCCTGTTAACATAGACATCAGGCGGGTGGCAGGGCTGATGAACGAATACAATGGTCAGAGACCATTGAAAAACGAAATTTGAACCCAGATTCTGTCATTCCGGCGAAGGCCGGAATCTAGTATTTTCAAAGACTTTCTGGATTCCTCGGTCAAGCCGAGGAATGACGTCGGTGGTTGATTCCGGATCCGTCATCCCGGACTGGATCCGGGACCGGAATGACGGAGGAAGGAATCTTGCAAAGGTCTCGCTCGATAAGCTATGAGCAATGAGCTATAAGCAATGATAATTGATAACCGCTAATTGCTAACTGCTAACCGCTAACTTACAGGGGTATTCAATTGAAGAATCCATATCTTCCCTATCCTGTTCGAATAGACGAGGTCGTAACGGAAACCGAGGATAAAAACCTCAAGACATTTAAGTTGCTATTCATGGAGCCGGACGTTGAAAGGGACTTCTCGTATATCCCCGGTCAGTTCGCAGAGCTCTCTATCGCAGGCAAGGGAGAAATCCCCATCGGCATAGCCTCCTCGCCCACGGAAAAGGGATTTTTAAAATTCACTGTAAATAAGGTCGGCCTGGTAACCACCCATCTGCACAACATGGTCAAGGGTGAGATTATGGGTCTCCGAGGGCCCTTCGGAAATCATTATCCCTGGGAAGAGATGGAAGGGAAGAGTGTGGTGATAATAGGAGGTGGGTTTGCCTTCACCACATTAAGATCAAGTGTCATATACATGCTTCATCCCGATAACAGGCCAAGATTCAAGGATATCATTGTTGTCTATGGCGCCAGAACCCCTGGTATGCTCCTTTACAAGGAGGAACTCGCAGAATGGGAAAAAAGGGAAGACATGCAGATGCATATAACCGTAGATGCCACGGATGATCCTGACTGGAAATATAACGTGGGGTTCGTCCCCGCCATCACCCAGCAAAAGATTACCAGTGCCGAGAACGCCATCGTTCTTGTGTGCGGCCCACCCGTAATGATCCGATTCACACAGCCCGTCCTGGAAAAACTCGGATTCCCACCTGAAAGAATTATACTTTCCCTTGAGATGAGAATGAAGTGCGGGATAGGCATGTGCGGGCGGTGCAACATCGGGGATAAGTATGTATGCAAGGACGGCCCTGTGTTCTCACTCGCACAGCTTAAGAATCTGCCGCCCGAATACTGACCCCAATACGGAATCACCATCCCCAACTGTAGGGCCCGTTCCCCAAACATGCCGTTCTCATCGTTTCGTTCAGGCGAACGAACCCTACACAGCCAACTAATCTGCTATTCTTATCGCTTGCATATCTTAGATTTAACACTACTATCGACATAAATATTGCGATTCTGATAAATTATATATCAAAAAAAGACAATTAAATCATTATCCTCATAATATCTCTAACACAAGCTGAACACCAAAAAATCTGTAATATCAATTAAATCACATTGCAATAGTATTGTTTTTAATAATAAAATTTTAATATTATCACCAATAAATATGAACACTAATCTTAGGATAAAGAAAATGTGACATGATACGGCAGTGCAAAAAGAACGACTTTGAAGAGATCTACTCCATTATCAACGATTCTGCCATGGCCTACAAAGGTGTTATCCCTGATGACAGGTGGAAACAACCCTATATGGCCAGGGAACAACTTCAATATGAGATTGATGATGGAGTCACATTCTGGGGATATGAAAAAGAAAGGACATTAGTGGGTGTCATGGGTATTCAGGACGTGCAGGATGTCACCCTCATAATGCACGCCTATGTCCGAACAGCCGAAAGGAGAAGAGGTATCGGCGGCAAATTGCTGTCCAGGCTCATGCGAATGTCCGCCCGTCCCCTATTAATAGGCACCTGGGCAACCGCCTTCTGGGCGATCAGGTTCTATCAAAAACACGGGTTCAAATTGGTCACAAAAGCAGAAAAAGACAGGCTACTGAAAAGATACTGGACCATCCCCGACCGACAGATCGAGACCTCCGTTGTGCTGGCTGAACTCAGTTATCTTCCTTAGGAAGGCATTCCGTGCCGCCCGACGTGTCGAATTTCTCTACCTGGAGCGTTGTATGCTCTATTCCGAAACGTTTTTTCAGGATTTTCTGCGCCTCCACAACGCATTCCCGCCAATGGTTGGCCTCGGTGCAGCGTGACGACAGGTAGAGATGCGCTGTAAGTACCGGCATCCCTGAAGTTATGTTCCATATGTGGAGATCAGAGACCTTATCGATGTGTTCCATTTCCTCCAGTGCGCCTTTTACCTCCATGAAATCGATATCCTCGGGTGTGGCTTCAAGCAGAATGTTCATGGTCTGTTTGAGAAATCCCCAACTGCTCCAGAGGATGAGAAGACCGATCACAACACTGGCTATCGCGTCAACCGGGTACCATGCTGTTGTCCATATGATTACCCCGGCAACGATCGCTCCTACCGAACCCATCGCGTCCGCGATCATGTGAAGGAACGCTCCGCGAAGGTTAACATTTTCTTGTCTTCCTTTCGCCAGGATCATTGCGCTACCGAGGTTTGCAAGGAGCCCGAAAAAGGCTACCACCAACATAAATGGCCCGTCCACCTCCCTGGTTTGCCCCAATCGCTTCCACGCCTCCCAGAAGATCAATCCTACTACAAAAACCAGCATCGCTCCATTGACAAAGGCCCCAAGGACCTCGGCCCTGAGCAGGCCGTAGGTGCGATCAGGCGTCGCAGGTCTTTGGGCGATATGCGCCACGAACAGGGCCAGGGCCAGGGCCGCCACGTCGGTAAGCATATGCCCCGCGTCCGCCAGGAGGGCCAGGGAATTGGCCAAAATACCACCGATAATCTCTATTCCTAGAAAAAGCAGATTTATAATAAGCGCCCACCATAATCGTCTATATGACATGATTCGTAACTCGACGCTTAGGCCATGTTCGTGATCATGAATATATTTGTTCTCGTCATTCCCAGGCATAGATTATTCTTCTTATAGGCGCTAATTTGGGAAAAAGTCATCCAGCATTTGAGGAATCATCCGGAAGAGGAAATCTCCAGGATCTGTCCGCTGACATCTCTGGGTCGTTTTACGCTCCAATCCAGGATTCTTACCTCCTTTTTTCCGGTGAAACACCGGCAAAGTTCCTCAAAAGGTGATCTTACCGGGTCCGCTATAAGCACCAGACCGACCCGAGCCCTAATGGCCCGCCGGATAAGCCTCCTCAAGGGGATAACCATTTCATCCCAGAAGCAGATATCAGCTCCCATGATTATATCAATCCCCTTTAAATCGCCTTGCCTCAGGGTATCAAACCCCTTTTTAAGGAATGTAATATCTACCTTGTTGATCTTGGCGTGAAGACGGGAAAATGGGAATACATCCTGGTCGATATCAACCCCGGTTACCACGGCGCCATGTTTTTTCGCGCAGTAGATACCCGCGAGGCACCAGCCGCACCCTATCTCCATAATCCTTGTCCCTCTTGGCATCCCGTGGCGTTTGAAATAATCCATTAACAACCAGCTTGAAGTCCAGAACTTGTTGCCATGACTGGTAGGGCTACTATGACGTTTAAGATTCCTTATCTCTGGATGCCGGGAAAGCAGGACCCGTATTCCATAGGCTCGTATCTCTCTTTTCTCTTCTATATCCATCTATCTTCAATGTAAATCCGGCAAGGCGCCGTCAAGATTTGGCAAGACATCAATCTTGCGTTCTATATCCGATGTAGGCCCTAACTTCCGCTTGTATATTTCACATATGAGTAAATGCATAAAAGGGGCTAAGTCAAGACAAATTTCGGTCTTTATAAAACGGCCCATTCGGCGAATGGGCCGTACAGATTGGGGTGGTGGTTTTGTAGGGTCCGTTCCCCTGAACGGACCGATCAAACTTTTATCCAGTCATGATATTTTTTCTGCTTTGTGCCTTGTTCCTCTTTTATGATATAATTATATTTTGTAAAAGCAGTTTTAAAGGAGAACCCCTATGGAAAAAGTTATAATTGATGGGATCGAGATATTCCTGACACAGCCGGACGAGATCCCTGTGGAATGGGTGGGTCAGGACGAACTGATTACCCAGGTGCTGGCCGCGTGGTTTGTTATCGGCGACGATGATCTGCCCCTGAATCCCCGGCTGCTGGGAAAACCCGGGGTGGGCAAGACAA
>CAYUYB010000081.1:1942-9686 GCA_964449025.1 uncultured Desulfobacteraceae bacterium | reverse complement strand
AAAGAACCTCACTCCATCTCATCGTATCTCTCTCAAGAAGACGGAATAATTGACCGACAAGGAGACGCAACATTTCATAGCGGGTATTACAGACCCCTCATCAACCTGACCTACCGGATGGATTATCAGTTGTGGGGGATGAATGCCCCGGGGTTCCGGGTCACCAATCTCATCCTGCATCTTTTAAGCTGCCTCTTGCTGTTTCGATTGATTCAGCTATTTGTGGATCACAGACAGGCCGCCTTCTGGGCCACATTTCTTTTCGCCCTTCATCCGGTAAACACGGAATCCGTTGGCTGGGTCATATCAAGGAACAACATCCTGGTTACCCTTTTTATCCTGCTTTCATTCTATTGCTATGTTATGTGGTGGGAAAGGAATAACTATATCGCGTGGATTGCCTCTATAATAACCTTTTTTTGCGCCTTGATTTCTAAGGAATTCGGGGTAATGGTACTGCCTTTATTTTTTCTCTACCACAGGTTTTTATCCGGGCGAAAACAGGACATACTTAGAGAATTATCATCCTATCTGCCTTTTATAGGGGCCCTGGTTTTATATTTTTTTCTCAGGAAGAACGTGACAGGCGCCTTTTTGACTCCTTTTGACATGGCAGACCTATTGTCCAGCATCTATTTTATTCCTTATCTTATCCTCTGGAATCTGAGACTGATATTTGCGCCCTACAGGCTGCACTTTTTCTACCTGGGTTACCCTTCATCCTTGTTTCAATGGCAACCAATCCTTTCCGTAGGACTATTTATAATTTTAGTGATCATCTTTTGGATATATAGAAAGAATAGAATCCTTTTATTCTCCGGGTTATCTTTTCTCGTATTTATCCTGCCGGTACTCAATATCGTGCCTTCCGCGTCGAGTTTGGTAACCTTGGTTGCCATGAGGTGGCTCTATCTACCCATGGCCTTTGTCTGTTTTGCCATGGCGCTATTTATTAAGAAGGCCTTAGGCCGGCGGAGGACCCTAGCATTCTGCGTCTTGATTATATTTATATCCTATTTTGCAGCTTATACATATATTTTGAACAGAGACCTCTGGCATGATAATGCCACTTTCTTTCACCAGGAGGTGCTGGGATTTGATAATGATTTATTAGTCGGGGACCTGGCCGAGGTGTTACGAGATAAAGGCGATTATGAAAAGGCTGAAAAATATTTTAAAATCGCGCTCAATAAATATCCCTTTCAGGTCTATCATTATATAAATTACGCGGCCCTGCTCATAGATACGGGAAGGCCCGAGATTGCCATAACCTGGTTGAATGAGGCGGAATCACTTCCGATGACGGGTCATCAGCGGGGTGAGTGGTTTAATAACATGGGCGCCGCGCTTATTCGGATGGATAAAAAAGATGAGGGATTAAAACAGTTCAGAAAGGCGGTTATCTACGCGCCGGATAGACCCATGTTCTGGGCAAACCTGGGCGGAGCCTATGGTATGCTAAATGACTATGAAAATTCTATTTATGCCTTAAAGAAGGGTTTAGAGATTACGCCGGACTCTGTTAAATTACGGACCAATCTCGCCCAGACATATATCAACATCAAGGATTATCAGAGTGCAATATCAGCCCTGGAAGGCATTCCTGAAAAGGGAAAAAAAGAAAACAGCCAGATATCAAGATTGTTTAAGGTGGCACGCGAGGGTTTGAAAGGAAACGAAGCTGATCCGGATATATCCCAGCAATAAAGATATGGGAGCGATGAATCATGCTTAACAATAAAAAGGTAATCGTTGTCCTCCCTGCCTACAATGCGGAGAAGACACTTGAAGACACATATAATGAAATCCCTCTGGACATTGTGGATAAGGTATTGATGGTCGATGATAAGAGTATTGACAACACTGTTGCCCTGGCCGGGAAGCTTGGTATAGAAACCATCGTCCATAATCGGAATTATGGGTACGGGCGTAATCAGAAGACTTGTTACACGGAGGCATTAAGACAGGGCGCGGATATTGTAGTTATGGTGCATCCGGATTATCAGTATACACCGAAGCTTATCACCGCCATGACAAGCATGATAGCCTATGGGGTCTATGATGTGGTCTTGGGCTCCAGAATCCTTGGCGGCAAAACACTCAGAGGAGGGATGCCTCTCTATAAATATATAGCCAATCGGTTTTTAACCGCCTTTCAAAACATCCTCCTTGGGAGCAAGTTGTCGGAATTTCATACCGGCTACCGGGCCTTTTCCAGAGAAGTGCTTGAGGCGCTGCCTTTAAACGAAAATTCCGATGACTTTGTCTTTGATAACGAGATGCTCGCCCAGGTAATCTATTTCAGGTATAAGATCGGAGAGATATCCTGCCCCACGAGATATTTTAAAGAAGCCTCATCGGTCGATTTTAAAAGGTCTTTAAGATATGGCATAGGGGTCATTCTAACATCTCTTAAATATCTTTTTCACCTTTATAATCTGAGAAGAGATCGTCTATTTAATCCTGAAGGACATAGACTTATAGATATGGAGTGATGTTATGTCCCATGTTATATTGAAGTTGGTCTGGAATCTCTTGGAACAGAAATGGCGGGCGGCAAGCAGTTATTGTTAAAGGTGCCCTAATAAGACAAAGGAATTTAATATGAATCCTTCAAGCCAAGGAGACTCTCACGAAAACCCTCTAATCCATTTTTTCAAGACAAGAAGGATATTCTTTTTAGCGGCCGCACTGATTTGCATCGGAATAGTTGTTTTCAAGGATTATCTCTCGTTTACAAAACTGTATATCTTCTCAGATACGGATATAGCAAGCGACAGCTATCATCAAGCCTACCCTTTTTTTGTTAATATCTCGGATTATATTCGCGGTGAGGGGATCCCCTTCTGGTCTTTTTATCGTGGTTTGGGGCAAAATATCCTTTCAGGAAAAATTATAAACCCTTTTAATATTATTCTTTATGTTCTGGGCAGGGAATACCTGCCATATGGAATAGTGTATGTGGAGTTTTTAAAGATTGTCCTGGCCGGAATAATCTTTTACTACTACCTTAAGACACTCTCATTATCTTTTTATACCCGCGTTGTCGGAAGCGTGGTTATGGCGTTTTCCGGTTATTTAATATTGGGCAGCGCTTGGTATGGACATTCCAGTCTCGTGCTGTCCGGTATCTTTCTGCTTTTTTCATTTGAAAAGCTGTTTAAGGAAGGTAAATGGTCCTTTTTCCCTTTCTCTATCGCCCTTATCGCGTCATGCTCCCCATTCTATGTGTATATCCTTGGTATGTTTCTTTTATTCTATTCAATTTTCAGGATCATACATGAAGGGAAGTATAACGCGAAAGACATATGTGTCCTGTATCTTAAATTAACAGGCGCCGGAATTCTGGGCCTGGCAATGATCGCCCCGTTCCTGATAAACGACGTCTTGAGAATTATGGATAGCCCCAGGATTGGCGGAGAGGCAGGTTATTCCAAGATGCTGATGGCAGTTCCAATTTATTCCCTTGGAGATTACCTGCATAACATCACTGCTGTATTGCGTATCTTTTCCAACGACATTTTCGGCGTGGGGATTGAATTTAAAGGGTGGTACAATTATCTTGAGGCGCCCAGCTTCTACTGTGGCCTGAGCACACTGCTATTATTACCCCAGGTATTCGGCTTTCTGGATAAAAGAAGGAAGATCCTCTTTTCCCTTTTTTTATTATTCTGGGCCCTGTTAATTGTGTTTCCATTCTTGAGGTATGCCCTTTATCTCTTTACAGGTAATTATTACAAGGGCGGCGTATCCTTTATAATCCCGGTTATCCTGTTATTCTTCAGCCTTCACGCCCTTGATTCTATCGAAAGGACACACAGGGTTAACAATGTTCTATTATTTTCAAGCCTTGGCGTGTTGCTTGCCGTTTTATACATCCCATGGTTCCCGGCGGAGAAAGGCGTTATAGTAAAAGAGGTACGGATAGTGATAACATGTTTTCTGTACGTATACACTGTTTTGATATACTATTATGGAAAGAGCAGCAACAGGGTATTTCGATCTGTTTTAGTAGCAGTAATTTGCATTGAAGCCTGTATGTTTTCTTTCTTAACAGTCAATAAGAGGCAGGTTATCACAGCAGAAATGCTTGGTCACCCCGTTGGGTATAATGATTACACTGTGGATGTCCTGGAAGAGATAAAATCAAAAGATAAAGGATTCTTCAGGATAGAAAAGGACTATTATTCAGGGAGTCCATCCAATCGTGTCTCCAACGATGCCGAGATCCAGAAATATTACGGCACGCCTTCCTACAACCAGTTCAATCAGAAATATTACATCCGATTTTTGGATGAAACCGGGATTATAGAAGGAGACAACGAATATATGACCCGCTGCGCACCAGGTCTTTATTCAAGACCTTTGCTTCAGACCCTTACAAGTGTAAAATACTATTTAGCCAAAAATGAGCTTCCGTCTTTTCATAAATCAAGTTACACGCCTTTTTGCGTCCATGGTGATATAACATGCATGAGAAACGATTACTTCCTGCCTTTGGGATTTGCCTATGATAGATATATATTCTACAGGGATTTTAAAGGGCTTAATTGGCTGAAAAAAGACATAGCGCTTTTAAATGCCTTTGTCGCTGAAGATGGTGAAGAAGGCATACAGGATTTCGAGATATTGGATATAAACAATCTGAATGATGAATATCCTATGAAAAAATATGAGGAAGATGTTAATCAGCTTAGAGAGGAGACCATGACCCTGACTCATCATAGCCAGAATCTGATAAGAGGAACAATCCGGATTGCTGATAAAAGATTATTGTTTTTTTCCATACCTTATGACAAGGGCTGGACAGTAGAGATTGACGGCAAAAAGGTAATGCCAAAGCTAATAAATATTGGTTTTATGGGTGTTATAGTCCCCGAAGGTCTTCATGAGGTTGAATTATCATTCACGCCCCCTTTTCTTTTTTCAGGGACGCTGATTATGCTGTTATCTGTCGCGGGGTATGTATTATTACTATTCAAAAACAAATGGAAAATAATTCCGCATTATAGGTCAATAACAAATAGATATTTTAAAATTAATGATATTTGATGTGTGGTGCCATCTATCAATGATCTGAGTGAATAGAGAATGGACATTTCGTTTGTAATACCCGTATTTAATGAAGAAAATAGTGTTCAAGGGCTTTACGCCGGGATAACGGAGCAGATGACGAAGATCTCAGGAAGGTATGAGGTTATTTTTGTTGACGATGGAAGTACTGACGCCTCATTTGAAAGGTTGTTAAACATTGCGATGAATGATGATCGTGTTCAGGTTCTCAAATTCCGGAAAAACTTTGGGAAATCCGTTGCCCTTGATGAAGGTTTTAGACGTTCCAAGGGGAAGATTATAATAACTATGGACGCGGATCTTCAGGATGACCCGAAAGAGATTTCACGGTTTATATCAGAGCTAGATAAGGGATATGACCTGGTTTCCGGATGGAAAAAGGTAAGAAGAGATCCTTTTTTCAGCAAAAATTTGCCGTCTAAATTATTTAACTTTACGATCCGGTATTTCTCCGGCTTAAAGATACATGATTATAACTGTGGTTTTAAGGCATACAGAGAAGATCTGGCAAAACGTCTTCTCCTGTATGGGGGTCTTTACCGGTATATCCCCGCTATTGCCCACTCCATGGGCTTTAGAGTGACCGAGATTCCCATTGAGCATCACCCCCGGATGTACGGAAGATCAAAATATGGGTTGAATCGTTTTACTCATGGCCTATTTGATTTTATAACCATCATCTTCCTGACAAAGTTTCTCAAACGTCCTATGCATCTGTTCGGATCGGTTGGCTTCTTTTTTTCTGTTACCGGTTTCGTAATATGTGTTTACCTCTCAATAATCTGGTTTTTTGGCGAAAAAATAGGAAACAGGCCTTTGTTATTACTTGGCGTTTTATTAATCTTACTTGGAACTCAGTTTATATTTACCGGGCTTGTTGCTGAAATGATTGCCTATAACAAACAGGAGAAGAGTCGGGAAGATGCTGTTGATAAGATCATAGAGAACAAAATAATCAAGAGTTCTATATCAATAAGGGACAAATAGAGACCTTTGAATAACTCCTTTTTCCGTCATTCCGGACTTGATAAGCCTGCCCCGGCATGTCCAAGGCCGGGGGAATCCAGAAAGTCCTTGAAAACACTGGATCCCGGCCTCCGCCGGGATGACGATATTACAACTTTTGTATCGTTTTGCAAAGGTCTCAAATAGTCTGTTCATAGAGCACAGCACTTTAAACATAATTTGCCAGAGATAGGCATAAATACAGGAAAACGCGACAATGCAGGTAAATTCCGATCCGGATTTATTGTCAAGCGTCCGTGAAGATACAGGGATAAGGCATCAAAAAAAATATGCTAATAGAAACCCCATACATCAACTAGTGCTAAGACGCTTTTTTGACATTGTCGCTGACGAAATAAGAGGTCTGTCGAGAGGCAAGGTGTTGGAGTTCGGATGCGGTGAAGGCCTGTTCCTCCGGGAATTAAAAGAGCGAAATATTTATTTTAAATCGCTCCTGGGGATTGATATCCGGGACGATGCCTTAGAACAAGCCAGGTTTCTACATCCGGATTATGTATTTGAGAAAAAGGATATTTTTCAATGGGCCTGTGACCCTAAAAGCTTTGACCTGATTATAGCGTCGGAGGTCTTGGAGCATTTGATAAAACCGGATCGGGTAATGAGCAGATTAACAGAATTATGCAGAAAAGACATGCTGCTGACGGTGCCTTGGGAACCATGGTTTCGTCTGATGAATCTGTTGCGCGGTCGAGATATCCGCCGTTTTGGAAATCACCCGGAGCATGTTAATCTCTGGACATATAATGAGTTTTTACGTTTTGTAAACAAATATGCCTCGGTAAAAAATGCCAGGACTTCATTTCCATTTATAATCGTGAGCGCCACGACAGCTTAAGCAAAATATACTGTTATTTCCTAATTTATTACATAACGATTATGAAAGTCATACCACAAAAATCATTACCTTATTTTCTGACGCTGATTATTCTTGCCTTTGCAATATATTATTTCATACACAATTGGGAATCTGTAAGCGCTGTTCACTGGTGGGAAAATCCCGGGTTTTTAAGTATTCATTTATTCTTTCTGGTCCTTACTTTCATCTTCTTTGTAATAGGTTGGCACGAACTCCTAAGGATAACCGGGAACCGTGTCAGCAAAAGAGTCGCGGGTTTCACCTGGTTAGCCCCTAACATCGGGAAATATATCCCGGGTAAAGTATTTATGGTGGCGGGGCGAATTGTTTTATTAAACCGCCTGGGTTTTAGAAAAGGAATTACAGCAGGAAATATCATTTGGGAAAATGTGATTCTTATACTTGCGGCCATGCCCTTCAGCTTGTTTGTTTTACTGAACTATGCGAGCGATTTCCCTTATGAAATAATAGCCTCGACTATATCTGCCTTGATCTTGATGTTATTAATTGCTCTCAATCCCACCGTGATTCAAAGGGCAGTTAATTTTTTATTAAATATATTCAAAAAACCTCCTTTGAAACTGGCCTTGAAGCGTCAGGCTATTCTGTATCTCTTTGTCCTTTATGTGATCGCCTGGATTGTTTATGGACTTTCAGGGATAACACTGGCCTACGCTTTAGGGATTGGAGATAAAGTGCCTCCGGCATTGTTATTTAGCGCCTGTATATTTTCATGGCTGGTGGGTTTTATCAGCATAATCACACCTGGAGGGCTAGGGGTTCGTGAAG
>CAYUYB010000081.1:0-1932 GCA_964449025.1 uncultured Desulfobacteraceae bacterium | reverse complement strand
AGGGGTTCTAATCTTAATATTTAATCCGTATATCCCGATGTCAGAATTGATGGTCTTTGCCCTTCTCGCCCGTATGACCTGGACAATTACAGAATTGGTTGGAGTGATAATCGGTTTAATATTAGGCAGGGACTGGGGTCATCAATATTCTTACATAAAAGGGGAAGATGATTTTAGGGATAACAACCCCTGATATCTGAGGCTTGAATTTAAGGACCAAATCGTGAGTAGGATTGGGAAAAAGCCTTACGTATGAGGAACAGCCATCTTTATATCCGAATCGCACCGTGGGTGTTGATATCCTGCTTCGCACTGGTCTGCTTTTTCAGCCAGATGGGAAAATCGGTCACTGTTGATGAGTTCAGTCATCTGCCATCAGGGATCTACAATCTTTTGACATTCGATTGGCGCATGGATCGCGAATCTCCTCCTTTAATCAAATGTCTCCCCGCGATTACATCAATAATCACACAACCTAAAATCAACACTGCACTATTTGAAAGAGAACCAAACCCGTGGAGTCTGGGATATCATTTCATGTATGCAAACCAGGATCGCTACCAGGATATTTTTAGATATGCACGTTGCGTTATAATTTTGCTCGGGTGCCTTCTGGGATGGCTGGTATATAGGTTTGGGACCGAACTCTATGGAGCGAGTGGCGGGCTTTTCGCTCTGTTTTTGTATATCCTTAATCCGAATATAATAGCTCATTCAAGTCTTTCCACTATAGATATGGGGGCAAGTCTTACCATCTTTCTGAGTATATATTGTTTTTGGCGCTACTTGAACAGAAGGGATCTGTCTTCGTCCGTTATTGCCGGGCTCGCTCTGGGTTTAGCACAATTAAGTAAATTCACGGCCCTGCTGCTCTACCCCATATTTCTTATAATAATCGCAATACTTGCAGTTGAAAGGGGGATACTCAGGAAAGCCGATTACCATGGGAAGTCCTTGTTGGTAAAAGACCTTGGGTATTTTTCGATAATCTTATTGGTAAGTCTGTTTGTCGTAAATGCCGGATATCTTTTTAAAGGGTCACTTACCCCGATAGGAGACTATCATTTTTTAAGTCAGCCCTTAATCAGAGTATCATCACTAATAGGGGCTATAATACCACTTCCTTTACCCTATGATTACCTAACCGGTCTCGATTCCCAGCTGGCTATTTCAGCAGGGAATAATCCTTTCTATACAAGTTATCTTATGGGGGAGCACTCTTTGAAGGGGTGGTGGTATTATTATGTGATAGCCTTTATTGTCAAAAACCCCCTGGCATTTCTCCTTATGATGATAATAGCTATGGTGGCGTCCATCAAGAAAGGAAGTCTAAAAAGCGAAGGCAGCCTTTGTATATGGGTGCCTGTTGTAATGTATTTTATCTATTTTTCTTTTTTTACTCATATCCCTATTGGTATAAGGTTTCTACTCCCTGTTTTTCCCTTTCTATGCCTGGCGGCTGGGAATATTGTTAAACTGAATTTTTTAAAGAATAAGACTGGCAAAGCCCTTATGTCTCTCCTGGCAATATTTTATCTAATCCCTGCTATTATTACCTGTCCGAATTATCTTTCTTATTTCAATATTATTGCGGGGGGACCCGATAAGGGCCATCAATGGCTAATTGACTCCAATCTGGATTGGGGGCAGGACCTGCCGGGGCTGAAGAGATATATGGAAGAAAAGAGGATAGAAAAGATAAGGCTGGGCTATTTTGGGAGGGTCGACCCCGAATTATACGGGATCAAATACGCCCTTGCCGGTAGACAGCCGGAACAGGGGACTTATGCGATCAGTATCAACTTTCTCGTGGGGAGGCCTTATTATATATTAAGAGATGATCCAAAAGAGTTGTTATACGTGGGCCTGGATTATTTTAAAAGATTCGGGTTATTGAAACCCACAGATATAATAAATAATACGATATACATA
>CAYUYB010000080.1:0-9706 GCA_964449025.1 uncultured Desulfobacteraceae bacterium | reverse complement strand
TACCAACTATGAATCCCAGCAGTATGCCACATATGACGCCGTTAAAAAGGGCTACCCTTGTCTCTGTCCATAACCTCTTCCCTGTATTCACGATGCCGATATCCCCTGTAGCCAGTCCCCTCACCGCAACCGTGGATGCTTGGATCCCTGTATTTCCGCCCATAGCCATTATAACGGGGAAGAAGAATGCCACGGCTATTATATTTTGAAGTGCGGTTTCATAGTGGTTGATAACAGCGGCGGCAAGAATGCCGCCGAAAAGAGCTGCTATCAGCCACGGCAGCCTGGCCCTAGAGATCTTCATGGTGGATTTTTCCCAAATCTCCTGATGAATAACACCGGCCATCATGGAGATATCCTCATCCACTTCTTCTTCAATGACATCTATGATATCGTCATGGGTAATGCGTCCCACTAGGCGATGATTTTCGTCGACTACGGGGATGGCTACGAGATCATATTTTTTCACCAGGTTAGCGACTTCTTCCTGATCCCTGTTGACATCCACCGAGAGCACTTCGGGGTTCATGATTTTGCTTATTTTAGAATCAGGGGATTCCAGAACCAAATCCTTCAATGATATGACGCCAACAAGCTTTCCATAATCGTCCACGACCCAAAGATAATAAAGATTTTCAACTTCTTTCCTCTTTTCCCTTATGGTTTTTATAGCCTCTTGGACGGTAAAGTTTTCCTTCACGGCAACATACTCAAGTGCCATGATGCCGCCGGCTGTATCCTCACGATAAGGAAGAAGTTTTCCTAAGTCTTCGGACACATCATGTTTGAGGGTGCTTATAATCTGTTTTGCACGATGTTCCGGTAAATCTCCCAGGATGTCCACCGCGTCGTCAGAGTCAAGTTCCTGAACGATTTCAGTTATAACCTGATTATCAAGATCACTTATAATGCTTTCCTGTACCGGGTATTCAATTTCTACGAGGACATCGCCCGCTCCCTCCGGCTCGAGCATTTCAAAAATATAGAGACGTTCTTCAGGGTCGAGGTGTTCTATGAGATCGGCGATATCGGCAGGACGCATTTGATCGATCAAATTTTTGAGGAACTTATGATCTTTTTCATTGATAGAGGCCTTAACCTCTTCAATTATCTTTTCATCGAGTACTTGATTTGTCATAGTTGTCAAGAAAGCTACCTCGCCGTGCATTGATTCACGGATCAGGCGGATTGTCAGATAATTATGATACTTCTCCTTCTACAGATCCTTCAGCCTTTCCAGGATGAATTGCGGGTATCCCTGTTTGCTGTCGATTTCCCCGTCTAGGAAATCCAGGCTAATCTCAGCCCTCGCGGAGGTTTTATGACCACCTGCGGACCCATAGGCACCGAAAAGTCTTTCCGCTATTTTTCCGGCATCAAGACGGAATCCAACATTCCTTATTATGATGATAAGTTTTCTGCTTTGTATGCCTGAGACCACAGCCCACGTAGCCTCTGCCATCTTCATAAAAAAATCAGCTATCATTACCAGAGTGTCGGCATTATCCACCTTGCCCATATGGATGAGAGCGACATCATTTATAAAAACAAGTCGCTCCATTGCGGTTCTGTAATAGCTTAATGTCTTTTTGGTTATTTCCGAAGACTCAATCTTCTTTATAATAGCGGGATTTACGAATTGGTAAAGGTATTTAAACGCATTGATATCGTGAGGTGTCGAATCCCTGACAAAATTGTCTGTATCTGTTTTAATACCATAAAACAGGGCTGTGGCAAGCCTCGGTGACGGTTTGATGCCCGCGCACCTCAGGTATTCGGCCATGATGGTTGAAGTGGCGCCATAATCTTCCTTGATATCCACAAAGGTGGCCACTGATGCGGGATTGATAGGGTGATGATCAATAATGATGTCAAAACCGTATTTACTCAGCTGTTCGTTATGAGGTGGCTGTGAGTCCAAGAGGGCCCATTTAGTGTATTCGGAGCTGTTAAGCTTTCTGATATGTCTGTGATCAAGCTTGAGCAGTTTAATCATGGCCAGATTGTCAGCCCTTTTGATAACATTAATATGATAGATAGATGTCTTTTTGACCTTTCTCCAGAAAAACCTTTTTAAGGCCATGGCGCTGGCCATGGAATCAGGGTCCGCGTTTATGATAATAGCCAAAGTATCCTCGAAGGTAACAACCTCCTGAAGCCTCTTGCACTTATCGGACAAAGAGACGGATTTCGGGAACGGATGTTCCATTTTTATATTATTATCATTCGGCATTGTTTGCTCTGTTTCCTCTAGTGTTCCAAAGCACCATAGAGCATGAGACCTGAAATTGCAATCCTAAAAACTATTTAATAGGAATAGGTTGTGCCTGCCAATAGGAAGTTGTTTACATGGATCGGAAAAGATCCATCTTGTCTCCATTACGCACGGCTTTTATTGTTGTAGGGCAGGGTCTGCCCGTTAATAATTATGACCTGAAAAAAGAGGAGGATATTCCGAACAAAGACTTCGTAAAAGGAGGCATTATACAAAACTCCACGTAAGGCATGGAAATCACTTTAGAGATAAGGATCTAGATGTCGTTATTCTTCGAACAAGATATTCCTGATCTTATCCTTTATTACATTGGAGGCGTTTTCATCCCCTAATAATCCCACCCGAATGGACACCTCTGTCTCTTGTGGGGTTAGATATTCTAAAGAAAGGCTCACCTGATGGTTCTTTGAGCTGCTTGTGGCTGAAATCTTTCCTGACCCGAGTTTCTCTGTCTTTTCCTGGATTGTAAATTCCAGGTCCTCCAGGGCCTTAATAGATGCGTCCCATGTCTTTTCAAAGGATGCCTCGTATACAACGGTCAGCAGTCCCTTGTAATATTTGTACCCCCCTATACCGGCAGCGGCGCCGCCAATAAGTAATATGGGAGCACATCCTGCTAGCCAGACACACAGAAAAAGGGAAAAAGTGTATCTTAATTTCAACATTTTCAACTCTCCTCATCTGAATGCAACAATGTATTTTAGGGATCTAGATACTTCTTTTACGCTGTAATGTCAATAAATATCCGGGCGGTATCTTTTGAAGGATACAGATTGACTTAAGGGTTTCCATCTGGTAATGAAAATCTACAAAATGTAGCTGGTTTTGGCCGGCAAACAGTTCATTTCAGACGGAGGTCGATATTAAGAATTGGATTATAAATCAACATTAAATCTTCCCAAGACCAAGTTTCCCATGAAGGCCGATCTAATTAAAAGAGAGCCCAAAATGGTAGAAAGATGGGACCAGCAGGATATTTATCATGTCATAAGAGACGGTTCCATGGGTGGAACCAACTATACTCTCCATGACGGCCCTCCCTACGCAAATGGAAATATTCATATGGGCACCGCCTTCAATAAAATATTAAAGGATATCATAATAAAGTCAAAACAGATGGCAGGATTAAGCGCTCCCTATGTTCCCGGATGGGACTGTCATGGCCTCCCCATTGAGCACAAAGTTGAAATGGAACTTGGGCCGAAGGCGAAGGATATGGCACAGGTGGAGATAAGAAAATCCTGTAGGCGGTATGCGGAAAGGTATGTGAATATCCAGAGGAAGGAATTTAAACGCCTGGGTGTATTAGGTGACTGGACGAATCCTTATCTTACCATGGATTTTTCCTATGAGGCCGCCATTATAAGGGAATTTGGGAAGTTTGCCCTAAATGGGAGTGTTTATCAGAGTAAAAAGCCTGTTTACTGGTGCAATTCATGCCGGACAGCTCTGGCCGAAGCGGAAGTGGAATATGAAGAACATTCTTCTCCTTCAATCTTTGTCAAATTCCCCATGATATCCGATCTCTCGAAGGACTTTTCCTCCCTTAAGGGTAAGAAGGTTTTTATTGTAATCTGGACCACCACGCCATGGACCATACCGGCTAACCTCGCTATAGCCGTCCATCCGGACCTTTATTATGTGGCGGCGGATGTTGGCGATAATGAGGTTTTTATAATGGCCGAGGGTTTGCTAAAGGTGCGCATGGATTCCTTCGGTATAAAGACCTGGCATATTCTAGAGAGATTCGATGGGAAAAGGCTGGAAAGATATGAGGCAAAACACCCGCTATACGATAGAATCTCCCTTGTAGTCCTGGCTCCCTATGTAACACTGGATGCCGGCACTGGATGTGTGCATACCGCGCCGGGCCATGGAAGAGAAGATTATGAGACCGGCCTTGTCTATGGTCTTGATGTGTACTCACCGGTTGACGACGCCGGCAGGTTCACGGACGATGTTGAATATTTTGCCGGCATGGACGTGTTCGAGGCTAATGAACATGTTAATAGAAAACTTGAGGAGGTGGGTGCCCTTATAAAAAAAGAACCGATCTCCCACGAATATCCCCATTGCTGGCGCTGTAAGAAACCAGTTATTTTCCGATCCACTGAGCAGTGGTTTATTTCCATGGACAAGAACGATCTCAGGACAAAGGCCTTGGATGCGATTAATAAGGTAACATGGATACCACCCTGGGGTAAGGAACGGATTTATCAGATGATTTCTAACAGGCCGGACTGGTGTATATCCCGTCAGAGGGCATGGGGAGTCCCCATAACCGTCTTTTTCTGTGAGGAATGTGGGGCCACGATAATATCGCGGGAGATAATCGACCACGTGGCAGGTCTGGTCGAAACGTCGGGAGCGGATATATGGTTCGAAGAGGATGAAGACGCCTTGGTGCCTGCCGGGACTCGTTGCCCTAAGTGTGGGGGGAAAAGATTCAGAAAAGAGACTGATATTCTTGACGTGTGGTTCGATTCCGGCATCAGCTACGCTGCTGTGATGGAAATGAGGGATGACGTCAAAAGTCCGGCGGATCTTTATCTCGAAGGTAGTGATCAGCACAGGGGGTGGTTTCATAGCTCTTTGTTGTGTTCTGTAGGCACTAGGGGGGATGCTCCCTATAAAACCGTATTGACTCATGGGTTTGTGGTTGATGGAAAAGGCAAGGCCATGCACAAGTCCGCGGGAAATGTCATATCCCCTGAAGATATCATAAAGAACTACGGGGCTGAGATTATACGACTTTGGGTAGCGGGAGAGGATTATAGAGACAATATACGATTATCCATAGAGATTCTGCAGCGATTGACAGAGGCCTATCGTCGTATTCGCAACACGTGTCGCTATCTTCTCGGAAATCTTAATGGTTTTGATGCGGAAAAAGACAGTGTTCCCTACAATCAGATGGAGGAATTGGACAGGTGGGCCCTTAACCGCCTCCAGGAGGTTAATGATAAAGTGACCAGGGCCTACAGAAATTTTGAGTTTCATGTTGTATATCATTCGTTACATAACTTCTGTGTCATTGACCTTTCCTCATTTTATTTGGATATCATCAAGGACAGACTGTATGTCTACCCAGAAAGATCCATTGCCCGCAGGTCCGCCCAGACCGCCCTGAACGAGATACTGAATGTCCTGGTAAGGCTTATGGCTCCCATACTGTCTTTCACATCTGATGAAATATGGCAGGTTATGGAAGCTGGAGATAACAGGCGTGAGCTTAGTGTGCATGCCGCCCTTTTTATGCCTTCAAGAAAGGATTTTGCGGATAAAAGCTTGGCAGAAAGGTGGAATCTAATCATCAAGTTGCGTAGGGATGTTACCAAGGCCCTAGAAATCGCCAGAAAGGATAGGCTGATAGGACACTCCCTGGATGCTTCTATAATCCTGGGGGTGCCAGGTGACCTTGATGTACTGCTCGATCCTTACAAAGACCAGCTAAGGGCCCTGTTTATTGTCTCAAGCGTTCGGATTGTACCTCCCGGTGAAGTAAAAGAGGGCTTTAAAGGGGAAGAAATTGATGGATTGGTCGTAAGGGTGGATCCTTCCCAGGATCCTAAATGTGAACGATGCTGGGTTCGTCATCCTAGTGTGGGGCGATTCAAGGAGCACCCTACGATTTGCGAGAGATGTTTCAATGCCTTGAAGGAGATGGGGTACATTTGAGGATGAAGAGAGATGTTATCCTTTTTACCATTCCTGCTTCCTTGGTGATTTTTCTGGATCAGGCTTCTAAAATCATGGTTGCCGCGTCCATAAAGTATTGCGAATCCGTACCGGTGATTGATAATTTTTTTCATCTTGTCCACGTCAGAAACAGGGGGATGACCTTCGGGTTATTTAATAGCAGCGACGCGCGATATGTGTTTTATTTGCTTGTCTCTGCCACCATAATAGCGATCATACTGCTCTTTTTGTGGTTTATAACCCTTAAGGGCAAGGATGGAAAAATGGTTTTCGGATTGTCACTTGTGGTGGGAGGAGCAATCGGAAATCTCATAGACAGGTTGCGGGTAAGGGAAGTAATAGATTTTCTCGACTTTTTCGTTGGAGAATATCACTGGCCTGCATTTAATCTAGCTGATTCGTCCATTACCGTTGGCGTCTTCTGGATTTTAATAAATCTCTTTTTCTTCAGCGTTCAAGATGATAAAAGGATAGAATGATTTGTAGAACCGTTATCGGATATGACCGGATAGGGGTGAAGGATGATAATCGGGACCTTGTGGGGGCCCGGAAGTTTGGCACTGGTGCGAAGGGCGAATTAGCCCACACGCAATACAGGAATTAAGGGTTGTGGATTCAGGATTATGTAATAGGGCAATATCTTTCTCAATCCTTTGATCGATAACCCGTTAATCCTCACCCCTTTGCTAATTGCTCTTTGCTGATAACTAAATGCTAACGGCTGATTGCTAGCTCCCGATTACAGTTATGTTTTTCAAGGCGATATCTAATAGCTGTTTGCGAGAACAGAGAATAGCATTAATGATAAAGAAAGGATGATTTTGTCATGTTCCCGGTTTTATTCTCGATAGGTCCCCTTACCTTGCATACCTATGGTATTTTTGTGGCTACCGGTCTCGTGGTGGGTGTTCTGGTAACCATACGGATAGGAAGATCACAGAGAATGATGCCTCAGAATATACTGGATATTAGTTTTATCACTATTTTCAGCGGCATTATAGGTTCTAGGTTGGTCTATATATTGATGAATCTTTCATATTACATTTCAAACCCTCTAGATATGCTAAAGCTGTGGCAGGGAGGTCTCGTTTTTTCGGGAGGCTTGCTGGCAGGTATTCTTATGCTTCTCTGGTACACCAGGCGGAAGGATTATAGTCTATTGATGTTAGGGGATATCTTTTCGCCTGGAGTGGCAATAGGTCAGGGAATAGGTCGTATAGGCTGCTTTATGGCGGGCTGCTGTTATGGCAGGCCCACGACCGTCCCCTGGGGTGTTGTATTTACCGATCCCCGCTCCCTGGCTACGCTGAATATCCCCCTGCATCCAACACAGCTATACTCGTCATTAAGCGGTTTTATAATCTTTATCGTCCTTATGATCCTGAACACCAAGAAGACCTTCGAGGGCCAGATGCTGCTATGGTTTCTGATTTTACATAGCACTTCACGGCTACTAATAGAAAAATTCAGAGGTGATGACAGGGGATTAATACCCGGAATCGACTGGTCTGTCACCCAGTTGTCGACTGTCTTCATACTCATAGGAGCTGTTATCACGCTCTTGATTATAAAGGCCCGTCACGCGAGAGGCCGTAGATGATCGATATTAGTTAAAAACGACCTGTATCGGCACGCACTGCGGCAGACTTTAGGTGACAGATTTCCGCCATATGGGGCCATCTTTGGTATCTAAGACCTCGATCCCCATCTTCTCTTTTAACTCGCGCCTTATGCGATCCGCGGTTTCCCAGTCTTTTATCTTCCTCGCCTCTTCCCTCCTGGCTATCAAATTCTCCACAGCCCTATCGGGTTTTTCGGGTTTAAAATCCATTACCCCCAGAACGGAGTTTATATCCTGCAGATACTCGATCATCTTGTTTTTGTCCTGTCCATCCAGACCTTGGCGGTCCATTATCCTACTGACCTTGCCCATGAATTGAAACACGGCTGCCAAGGCGGGTGCAACATTGAAATCATCATCCATTGATTTAACAAAATTATATTTCAAATCATAGAATATCTGATCTACATCGGGATAGGGAGGACCTTGGCGGCAATGTATAAGCTTGCTCACGAATCTGTCTATATTTGAGACAGTCTTTTTGGCCATATCGAGCTTTTCCCAGGAAAAAAAGATCGGTTTTCTGTAATGACCGCTGATAAGCCAATAGCGTATTTCCCTGCCTTTGTAGCCCCTTTCCAGTATACTCCTGATGCTGTATTTTTGATCCGTGACATTGGGGAATTTTTTACCCTCGATCATAACGAGTTCATTATGGAGCCAGTAATTGGCAGGCGGCTTGCCCGTCAAAGCCATGCATACGGCTATGGAATTTTCGTGATGAGGGAATATAAGGTCAATGCCCCCTGTATGAATATCATATGTTTCCCCCAGATATTTCATAGCAATCGCCGGGCATTCCAGATGCCAACTCGGCCTGATATTGCCCCACTTTGTCTTGTAGGAGATACCCTTCTTGAGCTCACTAAGTGTCGAACGTTTAAGGAGGGTAAAATCCCTGGGGTTTTCCTTTTCATATTGCTCTAGGTCAACCGTTTTGCCTATCTTGATCTTTTTCAAGTCGATCCTGGAAAGTTTGCCGTACTCCCTGAATCGTGAAATGTCAAAATAGATAGATCTAAATTTTTCATAGGCATATCCTTTTTCCACCAATCTTTTGCTGATATCAATCATGTCATCAACATTTTCGACAGCTCCGGGATATCTATTTGCCCTTTTTATGTTCAGGCTGTCGATATCCTTTAAAAATTCATCGTAATAATTCCTTGTGAATTCCTGGAGGGATAAACCAGCCTCTTCTGCCCCTTCAATAGTACGATCATCTAAGTCCGTTACATTCATGATGTGGGTTACTGGTAAGCCCTTATATTCCAAGTATCTCACTATTAGATCCGAGAAGACAAAACGCCTGCACTGCCCTATATGGATAAGCTGGGAAAGTGTAGGGCCGCATGAGTAAAGCCTGACGTGTCTTTCCTCTATTGGGACAAAGGCTTCTTTCTTCCTGGTGAGAGAGTTATAAAAAAGCTGACCGGTTTTCTTTTTATCCTCAAAGAGCGTGGTGCTCAAGTATCTCTCCCCGCTGTCTGGGAGTATCACCACGACACTGCCGGAATCCATCTCTTTGGCAAGACGTAAAGCCCCAGCCATGGCTGCCCCTGAGCTCATGCCTACAAAAATACCCTCTTTTTTTGCAAGCATTTTTGATGTCTGGTATGCCTCTTCATCATCAACTTTAATGATTCGGTCGACCCTGTTTTTCTCGAATATTCCTGGCCGATATGATTCATTCATGTTCTTAAGCCCCTGAATCCTATGCCCCAGATACGGTTCAACACCGACTATTTTTACACTGGGCTTAAGCTCCTTAAACCGCCTTGCTATCCCCATTAATGTGCCTGTTGTGCCCATGGAGCAGATGATAGCATCCAGTTGTCCATTTGTTTGCTCCCATATCTCCATGGCGGTCCCTTTATAATGTGACACCCAGTTTGATTCATTGTTGAATTGGTCTGCGAGCCAGTATTTGTCAGGTTCTTGCCTTTTCATATTATATACCGACTCAATCGCTCCATCAGTACCAAGGTGGGAGGGAGTAAATTTCAGTTCAGCACCCATGGCCCTTAGGATCTTTTTCCTTTCCTGACTTACCGCTTCGGACATAACTAAAAGAATACGGTAATTCTTAACGGCCGCTACCATGGCTAGAC
>CAYUYB010000079.1:0-9719 GCA_964449025.1 uncultured Desulfobacteraceae bacterium | reverse complement strand
AATATGTGCTCTGTAATGCGGATGAAGGTGACCCTGGGGCCTTTATGGATAGAAGTGTCCTTGAAGCAGACCCTCACGCAGTCCTTGAAGGGATGATTATTGCTGCGAAAGCTATAGGCGCGCATCAGGGATATATATACTGCAGGGCGGAATATCCGCTGGCGTTAAAAAGACTGGACGTAGCCATTTCTCAGGCAAAAGACTACGGGCTTCTGGGAGGGAATATCCTGGGAAGCGGGTTCGGTCTTGAGATAGAGGTATATCAGGGTGCCGGCGCATTTGTATGCGGGGAGGAAACGGCATTAATGCAATCGATAGAGGGAAAAAGAGGGATGCCTAGACCAAGGCCTCCCTTTCCTGCACAGCAGGGACTATGGAAAAAGCCGACGGTTCTTAATAATGTCGAGACGTTAGCCAATGTTCCTCAGATCATATCTAAAGGCGGGGAGTGGTACTCCAGCATAGGCACCCAGACCAGTAAAGGCACGAAGGTTTTCGCTCTCAGTGGCGATGTTCAGAATATAGGACTCGTTGAAGTACCGATGGGCACATCATTGAGGACTATTGTCTTTGAGATAGGGGGAGGAGTCCCAAAAAAGAGAAAATTCAAAGCTGTGCAGCTGGGAGGGCCATCGGGAGGATGCGTGTCGGAAGCCTTTATCGATACACCTGTGGACTACGAGTCTATTGCCAAGGTCGGGGCTATCATGGGTTCCGGGGGAATGATAGTCATGGATAATCATTCCTGTATGGTCGATATGGCTCGTTTTTTCATGGATTTTATTCAGGATGAATCCTGCGGAAAATGCACACCATGCCGGGAAGGGACTCGACGCATGCTGCAAATCCTGGAAAAGATATGTGAAGGGAAAGGGGAACCGGCGGATCTTGAACTTCTGGAAGAGTTAAGTTATGTTATAAAGGATTCAGCATTGTGCGGTCTCGGACAGACAGCGCCCAATCCCGTATTGTCCACCCTGAAATATTTTAGGGATGAATATGAGGCCCATATATACGAGAAAAGATGCCCAGCAAAGCGATGCCAGGCACTGGTTAAATTTATTGTGGACGAAAAGAAATGTAAAAGCTGCGGAATTTGCTATAAAAGCTGTCCAGTGGGGGCTATACGATGGCAAAAGAAAGAGCCCGCTTATATAGACAGGGAGAAATGCATCAAATGTATGTCATGTATTACCAATTGTCCATTTGATGCTATCGATTAATATAGTCATATAAACAAGGGCAAAGAGTAAAAGAAGGAGACTTAAGATGCAAAGTCCCCAAAATGTGTCAGAGGCTACGAATGGGATAAAGCAGAATGCTCTTTTGCTTTTAATCGCTAGGGATTATCTCTGCGACGATGTTTTTTTCATTAAAATCGGCAAAAGTATTGAGCAAAATATTATAAGACTTAAAGATGAAATTTCCTCTCTCAAAAAAGTCTTTCCAGGCAAATTACAGACTGAGGTAAAAACCGAGGCTATTCTGGAAAGCATAAGTGCTACCGCGAAGTCTTTGATTGAACAAAGCAACGATCTTAAAGAGAATTGTATATCAGGGGAACTGGGCCGTAAATTAGCGGCTGATACCAAATCTATAGCCGGTGCTGTCAATCTATTAAAGATACAGGTTATGGGTAGAGGGTCTGTTTATCAAGGCAAAAGATCATCTTCCGGCATTCTTACCGGATTAAAGGATATTTTTAGGCCATTATGGGATATTCTAATGATAGGAGCAAAGATCCTTTCTTTACTTATCATAATCGCCATAGCCTTATTTCTCTATCTTTATTTTACCATGGAAAAGGAAGGCGCCTTGCTAAAGCCCATAACAGAGAGTCGGACCCTCATAAGCAATTGGCAGGAAAGAATTTCCCAGCTGGAAATGAAAAAGATGGAATTATTGGAAGAGAAAGGCTTGTTCGAAAATGAGGCTATGAAGAGAGAAAATAAGCTTGTGTTAATGGACCTGGAGATGGAGATCCAAAATGTTAATCAAGAAAGGTCTTTATTGGAAGCTGAAATAATCGCTCATCAAAGCAAGATAAACGCTAATCTCGAAAAGATTAAGGAAATAAACAAAAAAACCTTTTTAAAAAGACTTTTGAGACAATAATTTCCTAAATTGTATTAACAAATATATTATCTCACAGACACCGCAAGATTAGATTCAAATTGGAAATTCTTTGCTCGCTCAGTCCCACCCCTCCGCGGCGGGTTCCCGGTTTCGAAGCACGAATCTCGAAACAATATCGAATGTCAGAAATTCAAATGACAGAAGCAACTACTCTTTTGTAATCATAGAAGTAATCGTACCGGCTTTGAAATTTTAAATTTAAGATTTTATATTTGTTTAGAGTTTCGATATTGGGATTTTAGGGTACATTAAAAGAATTCAATCCGACATTACATGTCTGATCAAGCTTGAATTTATACGCTTAAATCATGTGTTTTCTGAATCCTTTTTTATCCCTCACTCGCGCTGTGATCATCTTATATTGATCTTTTGCCTTAAGGCTGATCTCCACTTCTCCATTATGCGCATCACTATAGGAAGCGGTAATAGCTGCCGCCAGCTCACCAATAAGAGAGGAAATTTCTCCCGTGATTAGTGCTGTCGGTCCCGGGACGGATACAGTATTTAAAAGAATCTCATTCTCAGCAGCCAGCATGTCTATAGAACGATTCTCATCTTCGTTCCTGCCAACAATAATCTTTGTTTTGGGGCCGATTCGGAAATGGCGGCCGATCTTCAATAGCTCAATTTCACGCGATAAGATAGGTGTGTCCGATGACATAATGTCCTCTAAACGCCTTGAGAACACGCTGTCGGTTAGAAGACAGCCTCCTGCAGGCGATGGATAATTGGTAATATTCAAGGATCTCGCCAGATCCATCTGTGGTTTCCGGGATCGCCCCGAATAATTCAGCATTTTCTCTCTATTGACCCAGCCCTTTGTTTCGGGTATTGTCGGTGGGAGGTTTTTCGCGGAAAGAGGTCTCAGAACGAGGCCATCAAGCCCGCTTTCCGAATCTATTATGAATAAAGCCTTTCTATTTTGGGACATAGGCCTCTGTCCCAGCACATCCCCTGTAATAATGAAATGGGCCTTTTCATCCTCCATCATCTCGCCTGCTATACGAAGCATCAACGCGTGACAGTCAATACAGGGATTCATGTTCTCACCGTATCCGTATTTTGGCTTTTTGACAATATCTAGATGTCTATTGGTAATATCTATAACCTTTAGTGGCAATCGGATGGCGTTGGCGGATTCCGCCACCTTTTTATTAGAAGAGAAAAAGGGGGTCTTTAAAAAAAAAGCCTGGATCTCAATCCCCTGTGACCTGACGAGTTCCGACGCAAGTATACTATCGAGACCGCCGGAAAACAGTGACAGGGCCTTCATATTATAATCCCGCCTCTTTAATCTTTTTTACTAAATCCTCCTGTTTTTTATTCAATGCCTTGGGTACAGCAATATTAAGAATTACATAGGCGTCCCCTTGTCCCTGACCGTTCATATGAGGCATTCCGTAACCTTTAAGCCTGAATCTGGCATTGCCCTGGGAACCGGGAGGGATCTTCAAACGAAGTGTTTTCTTATCTAGAGTCGGTACATCCACTTCGGAACCGAGGACAGCTTCCGAATACTTGACATCCTTAGTAAGAAATAGGTCATCTCCTTCTCGCTTGAACAAGGGGTGGTCAAGTACTTTAACCTGTATATACAGATCTCCATTAGGGCCTCCATTCATTCCTGGATAACCTTTTCCTCGCAGCCGCAATTTTTTTCCGGTAGAGATCCCAGCAGGTATCTTAACAGATACCTTCTCTTGTTTATGTGCCTCATTTTGATAAGAGATAAGCTTTTCGCTTGTTTTAAGGGCCTCATCCAAAGTTATCGCAAGTTGATACACGATATCCTTACCTTTTGATGGCTTGGACATTCCAGTTTGTGCGCCAAAAGGGGAATGATAGCGGGATCTGCCGCTTCCAAAATTATCCCGTGCCGTTCCCCCAAATATCTGACTGAAGATATTCCGGCCGTGTCCACCTGTTTCAAAGCCAAATTCTCGGAAGATACTTCCGAAGTCAAAATCCCGGAATATATCTTCCTGGGTAAATCGATTCTGAAAACCTTCGGACCCATACATATCATACTGTTTTCTTTTTTCCTTATCACTGAGAACCGCGTAAGCTTCACTTATATCCTTGAATTTCGCCTCCGCGTCTTTATCATCTTTATTACGGTCCGGATGATACTTCATGGCCAGTTTGCGATAGGCCTTCTTTATCTCATCGGAAGAAGCTGATTTTGGTATTCCAAGTATCTTATAATAATCCTTAGCGGTCATATTAGAGTCCTTTTGGTCTCCACTAAGACCCTATCAAATGGCAGATAAGGCCCGCTAACACCACAAAATTTAAATCTAATCACCTTCTAGCGATGGTCAAGATAATGAAGATTAATTATCATCATGGACAGAACTTTTATTTCTCGGGAGCAAGACGATAATCGAACGTGGCTTTTATATTGAGTCTTTTAACCATAACTGATCCGGGAAAAGGCGGAAAGGGGACAGATGTGTTTATTGCTCGAACTACTTCCTTGTCGAGTATATCATAGCCTGAACCCTCTGTTATGCTTATATGGGTCATTTTACCATCGCTTGCGAGACTGAAAATTACAGACAATCTACCCTCCATGAGATGTGCCACGGCCTTGGGAGGATATCTCCAGTGACCCATTATTTTGTTTTTGATCAAATTAGCATACGAGGTATATCTTTCATCTTTGGTATCAAGGGAGATGGTCTCCTGGTAGATGTCAGAAACAGGCATCTTCTCTTCTTCATTTTGAATATATGCGCCTGGTGCGTCTCCTGTATCAATATCTTCGATTGAAGGCCTGAACAAATCAACCTTGTATGTTCGAAGCTCGGGGTTGCTCCAGTAATAGGGATAGGCCCTTTGAAAAGCAAGCAATATGGTTAGATGGAATGCAAAAGAGACAAGCAGGCTGGCCTTCATTACGGCAGACGGGCTGCTTAAATTTAAACCTTTATTTGAACTTTTTGTTGTTTTCAGGGCCATTTACCCAGAGGTCCGTCTTCTTGTCAAACCACCAATCGGTACTGTCTGTCTTCAATATCTCCAGGGCCATTCTTTTGCCCTTTTCAGTAACGATTCTTTTCACGGCGTAATGCAACCAGTCTTGTGCGTACTTGTTGCCCAGATCATGCTGGGTCTTGAGCTCCATTATGAGATCGAGCTGATCCGCATCCCTTGATATCCTTGCTTCCAATGTCTCTCCAGCATTGAATTCCTTGATAATCGAAATTATTTCATCAGCAAAAGGGGTCTGTCCCACAAGATCATCTATTGCCCTTTTTTCATCCAGAGTCACGTATCTTTTGTTGACGTAATTGCGATCCCCTGTCCTGGCCTCGTGCAGATCATGGAAAAGACACATTAAGGTGATCCTGCCGGAATCGGCTTCCGGTTCCTGTAAAGCCAGTATGTAACCGATAATAGCCGTGCGAAATGAGTGCTCAGCAACAGATTCCTGCCCAGAACCGAGGAACTGATAACCTGTCCTGGGTGTCTTTTTCAACATTCCCACTTCAAAAAGAAAATTCGTTATATCTTTCATAATGATATCTCATAGGTATATGAGAGGAAAAAGTCAAGGAAGTTTTATTGCCGGTATATCTTGATTTATTTCGTGTAAAGATTTATTATATTTAATTAAAATTGTCGCAATGTTGAGGGACCTTTTTAGTGGATAAAGATGCCCGAAGAAATGAAGATATTGACTTACCCTGATAAGATGTTGAGGGCTGAGGCAAAACCCGTTGAAAACATAGATGAAAATATCCAGATATTGATCGACGATATGGCTGAAACCATGTATGCAGCCCCTGGCATAGGTCTTGCCGCGGTACAGGTAGGAGTACTGTTACGTCTTTTTATCTATGATTTAACTCCAATCACTGAAGAAAGACACCTATCCGTGTTGATCAATCCGGAGATTATACAGGCGGAAGGAAATATCGTTTACGAGGAGGCATGCCTAAGCGTTGTCGATTTTTCCGCTGACGTTTCCAGAAACGCCCGGGTCAAGGTGAGAGGAGTTGACAGACATGGTAACCCCGCTGATGTTGAAGCGGAAGGTCTTCTTGCCGTGTGCCTTCAACACGAGATTGACCACTTGAACGGCGTGCTGTACATAGACCATATAAGCAGTTTAAAGAGATCCTTGTATAAAAAGAGGTTAAAAAAGGGACTTCAAAAGTGAAATGATGCGTTTCTACCTAATTATGGATACACACAGATATATCAATGAATACCCTTCCTAATGACCAGTTCCCTGAAAAACCAGGCATTATATTTATGGGGACACCCGAGTTCGCCATTCCCTGTTTGCGAGGTCTCATTACTGAAGGGCACAATATATTGGCGGTGGTTACGCAGCCCGACAAACCTAAAGGGAGAGGGAAAAAACTGGCTGTATCTCCGGTAAAGAGACTGGCCCTTCAACATAATATAACAATATTACAAACTGAAAATGTTAATGATAGTGAATTCTGCGGAATCATAAGAGATAAAAGCCCGGATCTTATACTTGTCGTGGCCTTCGGCCAGATTCTCCGTAAAAGACTCCTGATGATTCCAAGATTGGGAGCTGTCAATATCCACGCCTCCCTCTTGCCCAAATACAGAGGTGCCGCCCCTATACAAAGGGCCATCCTTAATAATGAAGCCGTGACAGGGATTACTGTTACGAGAGTGGAGGAAAAACTGGATTCAGGCCCTATACTTTATCAGGAAAAGGTCCCTATCTACCCGGATGAGACTGCCGGGCAGTTACACGACAGGCTCGCTTACATGTCGGGTGATGCGCTAATCAGGTTTTTGAGGCTCATGTCCAAGAACAAGTTAAAACCAATACCTCAGGACCACTCTTTTGCCACCTATGCCCCGAAGATCGATAAGGACATGGCCTTAATAGACTGGGATCTGGATGCTGTAAGGATATCATGTCTTATTCGTGCCTTTGATCCGAGTCCGGGGGCATGGACAACTATCCGTGGTAAAAGGATCAAGATGTTTGCGTCCAGGGTCACAGATGAAACCTCCTCTGATGGTATTCCAGGGAGACCGTCTATAGGAAAGGATGGCACATTTCAAGTGCAGACGGGCAGGGGAGTGGTTGAGATAAGGGAAATCCAGTACTCTGGAAGGAAAAGGCTCCGTTCAGAGGATTTCCTGCGAGGATTCTTTTTAGCGGAAGGGACCATACTGGGGAAATAATAAGGGAGTGAATAACCCATATCATGGATCAAGGTCTAAATAACACAGTAAATGACAAAATACCAAAGAGGGTAGTGAAAAACCTCATGGAACCAGCGAACAGAAACTTTATTATCCTGCTGATTTTGACGTGCGGGATGCTCATAGGAGCGGCCATAATTCTATATTGGATTCCCTATGTGGGTTTTAGCAATATACATCCCTATATGCCACTTATCATGGCAATCTGTATGGCGCTGGTCGTTATGTTTATGATAGGCGGCGCCCTGACCCTTGTTTCTACTATAATATGGGGAAAAAATCTCTTTTTCAACCGCTGGATTCGCGGGGTGGTAATAAGACTGCTTTTCCCCCTTTTACTGCTGGTGGGTAAATTTATCGGCTTGAGCAAGGATGAAGTGAGGAGATCCTTTGTGGCAATCAATAATCAGCTTGTACTTTCTGAGGCCAGGAAGGTGAGGCCGGAAAAGCTTCTTATGCTCCTGCCCCAGTGTCTGCAAAACCACGCGTGCAACGTAAGGATTACCTGGTCCGTGGATAACTGCAAGGAATGTGGAAAATGCAAGATAAAGGATTTGAAGGCCCTTTCAAAAAAATATCATATCCCCGTAAATGTCGCAACCGGGGGTACCCTCGCAAGGAGGATCGTTATTGAAAAAAACCCCGACGTCATTATAGCCGTGGCCTGCGAACGAGACCTGACCAGCGGTATTCAGGATACATACCCAATACCCGTATTCGGTATTATGAATAAAAGACCATTCGGCCCCTGTTATGATACAGATGTTGATCTTGATATGGTTGAAAAAGGAATAATTACCTTTTTGGGAAATGAAAACAAGAACAAAAAGCCCTAGAGAACTGGCGCTTATATCATTAAACGCACGGGGTAACAGGGGCCATAATCCGGCTAATTATCATCTTGATGATCTTTTTCAAACCAGCCCTAATCTGGATGACAGGGACCGCGCCTTTATCAGCCAGCTGGTGCATGGTGTATGCCGTTGGAGGTTAAGGCTCGATTGGATAATAAGCCGATTCACGCGTTTTCCTTTAAAAGACATAGATCCTGTGGTTTTGAATATTCTTCGTCTCGCTCTTTTCCAAATCTTTTTTCTGGACAGGGTACCTGAATCAGCCGCTGTTAATGAAGCGGTCAATCAGGCGCGCTTGAATAAAAAACCCGATTATGTCATATCCTTTATCAATGGAGTCCTGAGGAATATCTGTCGCCAAAGGCAGAAAATCGGTTTCCCTGATCCCATAGATGAACCAATAGACTATTTAAGCGTATTCTATTCATATCCTGAATGGCTGGTAAAGAAATGGGTGAAAGAGTTGGGAAGGGATTTTACGGAGGCATTGCTCGCTTCCCAAAATGTGCCTCCGTGCTTGAATATCAGGACAAACACCTTGAAGGTAAGCAGGAATAAACTCTTGGAATATCTGAGGGAAGAGGGGGTAAGCGGGACTCCAGCACCCTATGCGCCTGAAGGGATTCTGCTGGAAGGATTCAAGGGAAGGGTGGATGTTCTGAAGGCCTTTAGGAAGGGCCTGTTTCAGGTTCAGGACCAGGCAGCCATGATAACCTCGCACCTTATAGGACTCCGTCCCGGTGATATGGTTCTGGATCTCTGCGCTGGTCTGGGCGGAAAATCCACCCATATGGCCGCTATTATGGAGGCCAGAGGAAATATTATTAGCGTTGACATAAATAGGGAGAGACTGGTACATCTCAACCTTAACGCAAAAAGACTTGGTATTACCAATATCTATTCTATCGTTGCGGATGCATCAAAGTCTTTTGCATCGGCCTTTGGACACCGGTTCGATAGTATAGTGGTAGATGCGCCATGTTCCGGCTTAGGGGTAATCTCCAGACATCCGGACACTAAATGGAACACGGAGGAAGGCGATATAGCACGGTTGTCCATTTTGCAGAAAAGCATTATGAATGAGTCGGCTCGCATGATCAGGAAGGGTGGCAAGTTGCTGTTCGTAACATGCACTATCTCAAAAGAGGAAAATGAAGAGGTAGTAAAGGATTTCCTGGATACAAACGTGGATATGTCCCTTGAAAACATGAAAAAACATGCCCCATATTGGGCCCTGGAGCTTATTGATAAACAGGGTTTCTTTAGAACCTTTCCCCAAATTCATCATATGGATGGTTTTTTTGCCGCTCTTTTCAGGAAGAATTAGATTGCTGTGCTTTATAAGGATACAGGTAACTTAAAGAGGCGAGGATCTTTCAAAAATACATATTGAGGAGAGAAAAATGGGAAAGATAGCACCATCTATACTGTCGGCCGATTTTTCGAGGCTTGGTGACGAAGTCAGGGCCGTAGAGGATGCGGGTGCGGATTATATCCACGTTGACGTTATGGACGGACATTTTGTCC
>CAYUYB010000078.1:0-9756 GCA_964449025.1 uncultured Desulfobacteraceae bacterium | reverse complement strand
TCAAAGAATTCCTTTACAACCTTTTTATTGTTCTCAACATTCATGGTAATTTCCTTTCACTAACCGGTAGTCTTTCTGTGATCACTTATTGGAAATATATAAGGAAAAACCGCGTTTGTCACCATAGAAAATTACCAATTCTAAGTTATTGATGCTCCTATAAGTTTTGCACATCACGTCATATTCAATAAATTATATCATTTATAAGCTATTGACATGATAATAACATCGGCTTTATTCTGAAAGCTATTTCAAAAACTGCTTCTGATAACATTTTCGAGGTTGGTTCTCTGCCTGAAATGGATAGCGCTGTTATCACCAACATACAGTATTATTCTATTCATGACGGACCGGGTATCAGGACAGTCGTTTTCTTTAAAGGCTGCCCACTGTCCTGCCAATGGTGCGCCAATCCCGAATGTATTTCCGCGAAGCCACAGATGGGTTTTTTTCAATTCCTTTGTACGGGCTGCGGTAAATGTGTTGAAGTATGCCCTAACAACGCAATCACCATTGATGACGATAAGCACCCTATTGATTATTCCCGCTGTGTGGCATGCGGAACATGCAGGGATAATTGCAGTTATGGAGCACTGGTCAAATACGGAGACCCGATGACCGTTGATGAGGTCTGGGACGCTGTCAAACGCGACAAGATATTTTATGACACATCCAATGGTGGCGTGACTGTTTCCGGCGGGGAGCCATTGCTTTATGCGCCTTTTATAAGGGAATTGTTCGAGTTATGCCGTAAGGAGCAGATCGGTACCTGTGTTGAAACATGCGGTTTTGTGAAATCGGATGCGTTCCTGGAGGTAATGCCGGTGACAGGCCGGTTCCTCTTTGACCTTAAACATATGGATTCCGGCATGCACAAGATGTATACCGGACATCACAATTACATAATCCTGAAGAATGCAGCCTTTATAATAGAGCATGGCGCGGATGTTGTTTTCCGCCAGCCTTTAATACCGGGCGTAAATGATTCACTCATAAATATTGAAGCCACTGCCGCGTTCTTAAAGAATCTTGGCGCAAAGGCATTAAACCTTGAGCTTATGCCTTTTCATAGAATGGGGCTGGATAAGTATAATGCACTCAATATTGAATACCGTATGGAAAATCTTGAAATTATGGATAATGAAGATCTTGGAGCCGTAAAAAAGGCCTATATTGATCATGGAATAAACTGCACGATCTCACGTTAATATAAAATGAGGGGAAAAATGACTGATGTTGATACCAGACTGCTTGACCGGATCGATAAGTTGAAGCTTAGCGAGCGTATTCAGCAATGGAAGCAGGCCATGAAGTCATCCGGTTGGAAGCTGTTTGCTGACAGGGAGAAATGGACGGTGGAGTCATGGCATGAGACGGAAGGAGAAGATATTCAGATTCGACGTGCCAAATTGGTAAACGAGATCCTGGATAATATCGAAATCCGTATTCATGATTATGACGTAATCGTGGGTCGTCTGACCCCCGAAGTTATAGGATGCGCTACTTCCTTCGATATATCCGGAGACTATATACCCGATCTATGGAACGACAATGCCCAACTCAATATCACAATGGACGCAAATGTTGGGCTAGATAATGAAAGCACCGAGATCCTCCGCAAAAGTGCCCGTTTATTCAGCGGTAAGACTGCCCCTGAAATGACATACAAGGCGTGGGAGTCTGTCGTCGGTTCATGGGCTAAGGATGCGGAAAAGGCAAAACTAAAGGATCCAACCCTGGATACGGGGATATTCGGCCAGTGCACATCGGTGCTCATGTGGGAAAAGATTCTGAGGAAAGGAGTCCGGAGTTTTATTGATGACGCCAAGGCCTATATAGACAAATTTATCGAAAATCACGAAACAGATATAAATAGGCTTTATTTCTGGAGATCAGCCATCATTGTATGCGAGGCGGCGATAAACCATTCCCGCAGATACGCGGCTATCGCAAGGCAAATGGCGCAAACTGAAACGCGGGAAGGACGTAAAGCTGAGCTTTTTGAAATCGCCCGTGTATGTGAACACGTACCTGAAAATCCGGCCAGAACCTTCCATGAAGCGTTACAGTCCATGTCTATTATCGGCGTGTGCAAAAACTATGAGAACCCCATGCACAACAATCCCCAGTGGGGACGAGGTGATCAATATCTATATCAATACTTTATCAATGATATGAATAACGGCACTATCACACTGGAAAAAGCGGCTGAATTACTGGCGGAACTTATTGCTCGATGGGGTACACAGACCTTCGTGTCATCCGAGAGTTTAAAGCAATCCCATCAGATAAATTTCGCAATCAATAATATGATGATCGGCGGTGTTGACACGAACGGGACAGATTCTTCAAACGAATTAAGCTATCTTTTTCTGCATGTTATAGGCCTTTTACAACTGTCATCCCCTACTGTCGGGCTCCGCTGGAACAAGGGGACTCCCAAGTGGCTTATGAACAAGGCCATCCATACAAATATAATTACTAAAGGCGGCATCCCTCTTTTTGAGAATGACGAAGTGGTAATCTCTCATTTCCTGGAGGACGGTATCCCCTTTGAGGAAGCCAGTGAGTGGTGCGGTTTGGGCTGTGTATATCCGTGTCTCCCTTCCAGGGCGGAACATTACGGTGCAGAGGGAGTAGCCGCCTGTAATATGGCCGCCATGCTGCACCTTGTACTCCATAACGGGATTGATGTTAACGGTAAGCTTACGGGAGTTCAAACCGGTGATCCAAGAAAATTCAAAACCTTTGATGAAATCTACAATGCCTTGATGGAGCAGCATAAATTCATCACTCACCGAATCTTCTGGCTGGCTGCGATCGCCAGAAAGGAACAGTCAAAATACTTAAGATTGCCGTTTTTATCAGTAATGGGTATTGAGAAATGTACGGATGACGGGCAGGATTTACTTATCCCCCACCCCGATTACTCCATGTTCGGTATTTCCGACCGGGCTATCATCGATGTTGCCGACTCTCTTATTGCTATAAAGAAGCTGGTATTTGATGAAAAAAAGCTGACTATGGATGAACTGCTTAATACCCTGGATAATAACTTTGAAGGTGTACAGGGTGAAGAGATACGGCAGATGTGTCTTGCTCAGCCTAAATACGGTAATGATATCGATGAAGTGGACAGCCTTGCCGGAAAGATAAGTAAAGATTCATACGACATAATCAGGAGTTATGATAATTCTCCATTTCGAAGGTATCTTGTTGCGAGAGAAGGCCTTGCCTGGCATTACTTCGGCGGGCTCGGTGTTGGAGCCCTGCCTAACGGAAGAAAGGCATTTGAACCCCTTAATGACGGGGCGCTGTCCCCCATGCGAGGCGCTGACAGAAAGGGTCCCACGTCCGTAATACGTTCGGCACTGAAGGCAGGGTTCAGAGAATCGTATGCTTCGGTACTTAATCAGAAATTCTCCGCTTCCCTTGTGCAAAGTCAAGAGAACATCGATAAGCTGGTTGCATATACAAATGCCTTCATGCTTAACAAAGGCTCTCACATTCAATACAATATGGTTGACACCAATGAATTGAGAGCTGCCAAAACCCATCCTGAAAAATACAGGGATCTCATAGTTCGTATAGGCGGATTCAGTGCCTATTTCATACAGCTTTCTCCCAGCATCCAGGACGATGTAATAAACAGGAGCGAGCATGCCCTGTAGGTTACAAACCTTTTATAACTGGCTTGAAGCAGAGGGTTTTACCAAATCTTTAACAGAATAGGGGGTCTGATATGTTGAGAAAATTTACATGCATCATATCAACAATTGCTATTATCACTATCTTTTTTGCTTTACGGGTTGCGGCAGGTCCTTGTGAGGGACTAACATCGCTTGATTTGCAGGATGGAAAGATCACTTCAGCCTCTCTTGTTGAGGCAGGCCAGTTCGCACCACCTATGGGCGGCGGACCGATTATGGGCGGACTCACGGCTTTTGAAAATGCCCCGGCTTTTTGTCGTGTAACCGCCACACTTACTCCAACCCCTGATTCCGATATTAAGATAGAGGTCTGGATGCCTGCCGAAAACTGGAATGGCAAGCTTGTCGGCATCGGTAATGGAGTATGGGCCGGCAATATCGGCTATTCCGCGCTCGCGGAACCCTTGTCAAGAGGCTACGCAACAGTGGCCACGGATACAGGTCATGTCGGAAGCGGCATGGACGCCAAATTCGCTATCGGACACAGAGAGAAACTCATTGATTTTGGTTATCGCGCAGTACATGAAATGACCGTGAAGGCAAAGACCATACTCGCAGCGTATTACGGACAGAAGGAGCGGCTTTCGCTCTGGGTGAGTTGCTCCACCGGCGGACGGCAGGGCCTTATGGAAGCCTATCGCTATCCTGAAGACTATGACGGGATATCCTCGATGGCCCCGGCCAATCCTATGGTAGGTCTGATGATAGGGTCATTATGGAGCGGCTATGTCACATCAAAAGACGACGCCTACAGGCTTACCATGGCCGAAATCATGGCCACGAACAAGGCGTATATCGATCAATGCGATGAAACGGACGGCTTGGAGGACGGGATTGTCAGCGATCCTGAAAAATGCGGCTTTGATCCCGGCATTATTCAGTGCAAGGAAGAGGATCAGAATGATTGCCTCACAGCCCCGCAGGTTGAAGCGCTGCGCGATATCTATGCCGGCACGAAGAATCCGCGCACCGGGGAACAGATCTTTGTCGGATTTCCGCCTGGCAGCGAACAGCAATTAATGGCCCTGATAGGAGGGAACGAACCGTTTCCAGTGGCCACTTCCTACTTCCGCGATATCGTGTTTGGCGATCCTCAATGGGATTACAAATCCTATGACTACGACCAAGACCTGACAGCGACATTTGAGACTGCGAGCAATATCCTGGATGTCCCGAGCAATGGCCTTTCCCGGTTCTTCCAAGGCGGCGGAAAACTGCTGCTCTCGCATGGCTGGGCTGACGGGCTCATCCCGGCGTCCAACACTGTCGAATTTTACAAATCGATGATTGCAGATATGGATCCGGACAAAGCGGCGGATTCGGTTCGGCTCTTCATGGTCCCCGGTATGGGTCACTGCGGCGGCGGCAATGCTCCCAGCGTACTTGATATGCTTTCCGTAATAGACAAATGGGTGGAGGAAGGGAAAGCGCCGGACAGCATCATAGCAAGCAGTCCTCCCAACGAAGAACCGATGACGCGCCTGATTTGCCCCTATCCGCAGATCGCCGAATACAAAGGCACTGGTGACATTGATGACGCCGCTAAGTTCATTTGTGTAGAGCCATAGTGGGTATTGATTTTATTTCTTTGAACCACAACATGACGTGAAGGTGGTTTGTTATGCAAGGTTAAACTGTCTATGGTCTGTTCATCACAGAATACTTCCATATCAAATAGAAAGAGAGGTGTGTATTACGGATGTTGCTAGAGATAGTGTTACTAATGTAGTCACTTCTAGATATGTGTTTACTTTCCAAGACAGTCCGGAAAAGGAATTTAAAATCAGGCTTGATAAAAAAGCTTATGTTTGATTCAGCCGGAAGACAGACTGCTTTCCCCGTGGGCAGCATTGAAAACCTTTAAATGTCCAAATTCCCCCTTGATGAATCGGAATACGAATTCTGCCCTAGCGCCGCAAACGTTATTGAATTGCCTGATTACTTTAAAAACAGAGATTCTATCGAGGAAGTTGAAGTGCTTGTGGAAACCCAGGAAAGAAAATACCTAAAACAGGTCCCCTTATATGTAGGGTTAAGTTCCTTACTCGGTATATATATGGTTACCAATGGTTGCCCTGTTCTGGAAAAGCTCAAGCCCATGCTGCGTTACCACCTGCCTTTCGCGTCCATAGAAGAGACCACTTACCGCACCGTGACTATGTATTTGCTCACACAATTCTTCTTGCTCAGAAGAAAGAAAAAGCCTGACTGGAATCTGGATAGTCTGGCTACGGTAATGCTGTGAAGGCCTTTTTATATTTATCTGACCGCCATTAATTTCCATTTGTGAACTACATAATTGATTACGGTAAAGGCTTGTACTATATTGACGGTCAAAAAGATATTGACCCGGGGCCACATTGACCATCCGACGCCTGATGGAAGAACCCTGAATGATCTCTTCATCTCTCTCGTGCTTCCCTGGGGATAAACTGAAATCAGAAATAATGGATTTCCATGACAACCTCCACATCTATCGTTTGATGATGAATGGCCGAGATATCGCATTCCTTGATGATAAGATCCAAACGGAGATTTAAGATGGAGATAAACTCCTGATCTCGTCACCTGCTCACGCGGGATGATGCGCTTGGGGAAATGGCAACAAACCGGTGTAGGATAAGGAGGATTGTGGAATGAAGCAGGCAACGGTTTCGTCCGGACCGTCAGAGAAAAACAGTAAACAGCGAGGAGGTGGGATGTGAAACTGGAAGGTGAAGTGGCTATTATTACAGGCGCGGCCCAGGGGATTGGAGCAGCGTTAGCGGTTGGGTTTGCAAAGGAGGGGGCAAAGCTGGTGATCGCCGATATCCTGGATGGAAAAGACGTTGTGGCAGAGGTAGAAAATGCGGGGAGTGAGGCAATCTTTGTCAAGACGGACGTGACCAAACAGGAACAGTGTGATGCCATGGCCAAGGCAGCCGTTGACCGGTTTGGGACCATCAATATCCTTGTGAACAACGCGGCAATCTTCGGTGATGTTGTGATGAAGCCTTTCACCGATGTGACCGATGAAGAGTGGGATAGACTGATGGCCGTCAATGTCAAAGGTCCCTTTCATTGCTGCAAAGCTGTCTTTCCATATATGAAACAAAAGGGGGGCAAGATCATCAACATGTCCTCAGCTTCATTTCTGGAAGGCGTGCCGTTTATGCCCCATTATGTTGCCTCCAAAGGTGCGGTCATGGCCTTTACCCGTGCCATGGCAAGAGAGTTGGGTGATTATAAGATTAACGTCAATTCCATTGCCCCGGGTTTCACTCATTCGGAAGGCGGAGACAGATTTGACCGGAGCAAGGCAGTCCCGATCCCGCCACTTGAAGAGATTCAATTAGATCAGAGATGCATAAAAAGGGCGGCTCTTCCTAAGGACCTTGTGGGGACGGCTGTATTCCTGGCCAGTAATATGAGTGACTTCATATCCGGACAACTCATTGTGCATGACGGTGGCATATCTTTACATTAGCTACTTACAGATTAAGTGTTTAGCATTCAGTTTTCACGAAAAGTCCCTCTCAAGAAAAAATACAATGCGAACCTATCTCGGGCGCGGTCCGTAATGCGGCAATGGCACCCCGAATTCATAGGCGCCGAGATCGGGGGCGCTCCCGCGGAAACCATCTGTCACGTTCGGCAGTTCCATTCCGGCATCAATGGCATCAGCGCCTTTGTGTAATCGCAAATCCACTGAATCCACGGCGACAACGTTCGTTGGGTCTGAGAAATCCGGCATCGGAGCATTGACGAAAATGTCGTAGTCGACGAGTCGGCTGTGACGATCCTGTCCTGTCGCCTTTGAATATGCATCCAGCGTGTGGAAAACCCGTTGTGTGAGTGCAATAGTTGCATTTTGCTGTGTGTCACGGCGTTCCGGATAGAAATTCCTTATTTCTTCAAATGGGGGCGAGTTCCATGCGAAGGCTTCCTTCGATTCCGGGTTAGGACGGAAACCGTTGTAATCGGAGGAACTGTAATTAGTGAATGTGTCCACCGACAGGACCCGCGGTGTTGTGCCCTGTCCAAGCAACAAGTTGTTACGCAGATGCACATTGGACATAGGCGTAAGTTGTCTGAACTCTCCGACATACGTGTTGTTCAAATAATAGATGCCGGAAGGCTCTGCGTGAATCTTCACCGGTCCCCACCACGCGTTGTAGACAACGTTTCGAATGAAGTAGACCGGCCCCCCTAGCACCGGCTGAGGGCTCATTGCCCCAAGCGGCGCGTTGAAACAGCGATTGCGCATGATTCGTACATTGCGAACGGAACCGTCGGCTTCGAAACAGTTGTCGTGGACTACAGAAACGTCGTTGTTGTAGATATCAATGGCCACGGGCAGGCGATCGGGGGGTGTATTCGGATAGCCATCCGGCATGCCGTAGGTGGCGTGGTCGATCCCATCGTGAAATCCTCGTACGCGGTTATAGGCAATCACGTGGCCCTGACCGTAAATCGAGATAGCATAAAAGGATTTCATCCGCGCACGCTCTTCGAAATCGGGCCGCTCGGACCACGGCGGAATCGCAAACCATGTAAAGACATAGCCCAGGTCTTCGCGGCCGAGCATGTCGTTGTCGGCAATGTAGAAACCGGTCGAACCGGACCAGTCCGAATGAAGGACCGTGCCGACATTCTCAAAACTGCAATGCTTGACCGTAATGCCCTTCGCCCCGGCGATATCCTTCATCCCGGCCTCGATGGCGGTGTCCGTGTTGCGGAACGTGATGCCCTCGAAATAGTGATACGACCCACCCATAAGATCAAACAGTACCGTATTGTTGTCACCGTCGAGAATCACTTCTCCGTCTCCTGCTGCAACGATGGATATCGGCCGCTCCCGGGTGCCGTCCTGTGTCAGGTAATATGTGCCGTCCCAGGGAGTTCCGCAACAAGTGGTGAATCCCGAATTGATTTCGTGTGAATAGTGATCGTGCTTGCTTAAGTAAAGGCCGGCGTGAACACGTATGATATCACCCGGACGCACGCGCGGTGGTGAGGCCCGGCTCCAGTCCCCGCCAAGCGCACCCATATAGTATGCTTCAAGCAAACCGGAAAAAGCCAGCTCCTCGCGAGATCCCTTGTATCCCGGCGGGTAAACGTGAAATATGCGGCCGTCGGAGGCGGGCTGCGGTTCTGCCCGGGTTCGGACGGTAATATTCTTTTCGACCTCACCGTTCACGCCATCCGGATCCTGAATCTTCAGCTGTACCTCATATTCAGTGTCTTCCTCCAGATCAAAAAGGCTTCCCGCAAACATGTTGGGGGCTGTATAATCGAGTGATCCGCGAAGAAAGGTCCCCTCATTCTGCAGGCGCAGCGGGTCGAGTCCTTGCAACCATTCCGTCTCGCCCTTTTTGCGGTAGGTAATAGAAACCCGAGCGTTGCGGTTGTCGTCTCCCTCAATAGGCCATGCAAAGCCAAGAGCCGTCAGCGTGGGCGGATCAACGATCAACTCACCGGTAGTGGTGCTATTCGCAGCCCAGCCAGAAGAAGCCAATACAAGCAGTAACAGTAAAGCACCTGCAAGCTTTTTCATCCTCTACTCCCTTCAGCCCGTAAGCTGTCACATAAGTAAAAACCAATCACATATTAAAAAGATCCTTGGTAGTTATAGCCGGTCTTATAAGGCTAACATCATCTAGTTCCTCCTGACAAGGGTTACCACCATCGATTTTACACATTTTAATTATAATATGGTGGGCGGTGTGTGATATGAATGTGCCAGAGGCACACAGATCCTAGAAGGGGTTGCTTTACCCGCCTATGGAAAGTACCAGCATCAAGCTGGCCGCGACCTTGATTCCAGATCGTCAAGCCATTTATCAGGACAAAATATTATTAAAAATGTCTTTAGCTGAAGCCTCTTTCTACGTGAGTTTTTAGATAATTTTTAAATGCAAGTGCTTTTTCACTAGAGCGGAACGCAATAGGTGTTTCAATGTACCACGGTCGATATTCTCTGCTATATGGCACCTTTCCATTATTGTGTGACTTGAGTCTTTTATCGAGATCTTGAGTTAATCCTGTATAATGCCTAGATTGGTCT
>CAYUYB010000077.1:0-9766 GCA_964449025.1 uncultured Desulfobacteraceae bacterium | reverse complement strand
AGGTGAAACGCCCTATCGCTTCAACCGCGGAAGCCCAGGAAAAGACCAACATGATCGTGGCGGTTACAAAGGATGGAGAAATATACATTGAAAATCAAATGATCGATATTCGGTCGGTTCGTTCTGTAATGGAACGTTTTTTACATGAGAATCCTCGCGGTAATGTTGTTATCACAGCGGATACGGATAGTAAATTCGGGGTTTCTATTGAGGTCCTTGATAAAGTAAGAGAGGCTGGCATCACGAACGTAGTGGTTGCCGCGACAAAGGAATAATTACCATGGAAACATCCCCTAAAAATACCTTCTTTATGGTTCCGATAGGGATCTTCAGTTCCATAATTGTCACCGCGATGCTTTTTTTGGCCTTGCCTCTGCTGACACAGATACAGAGCAAGTTTGGGATAGAGAGAAGGGTTTCCACGGTTATGATCAGCTCACGAAAACCACCAAAACCTCCTGAGCCTGACAGGGATAAGAAGGTAGAAAAGAGAGAGGCTAAAAAGGTTGAATCAGCAAAAAAGAAGACGGTGACATCGAGGCCAAGGATAGATCTACCTAAAGGCAGCCTTTCTTCAAACCTAAACCTCGCTGGAGGTATACAGATTTCCGGCATTAGTCAGAAAGATTTTAATATCTCGGATTCCCTGTTCGCTACAGCGTTTAAGCTCACCGAGGTTGATCAACCTCCGCGTGTATTAAGGTCTTTTCCTCCGCAATACCCGTTTCTGGCACAACGTAAGGGTCTTGAGGGGAGGGTAGTTATCAGGTTTGTTGTGGATAGGGACGGACAGGTGGCAGAGCCAGAGGTCTCAGAGGTAGAACCCCCTGATATTGCCGGTATTTTTGATCAAGCTGCCTTAGATGCAGTAGTTAGATATAGGTTCAAAGCGGCAATAAAAGATGGGGAACCGGTAGACTGTATCGTAAAACTTCCAATCGTCTTTGAAATCAGATAAGAGAAGATATCATCAATGCCGAAAAAGTATTTATTAAATGTGATCAAGGGTGTGGTTGTTCTTCTGTTTATTTCATTTAGCCTTGTATGTGTCCCCCCTCATGGTTACGCGCAGAAAGAAGACGAGGTTGAGGATGGTGATGAAAGAGATTTTACCAGAGAAGCTCAACTGGCTCTGGTCGCTGCGCAGGAATGCTTAAAGAATGAGAATTATGCCAGTGCTAGGGCCCCTCTTCTGGAATATCTCGCGACGGAGCCAGAAGAAGTGCCAGAAGTCCTCTATCTGATGCTGGCCTCCTGTTGGTACCTTGACAAAAACCCTGGAGAGGCACAAAAGGTATACTCAGAGGGACATTCAACCTATCCCGAAAATGAGGATATACTGTATAATTACGCCGCGGTATCATACGAATTGGAAGAATATAATAAGGCGGCTCAATTGTTTGAAAAACTGTACGATATCAAGAAAGAAAAGGATTTGGAGACGCTATATCAGGCAGCAGTATGTTACTATACGGCTGAAGAATTGGATGAAGCGGTTCGTGTTTTTCAGAAAATGATCGATTTGTCCGAAAAGCCTGAATCCAGCTGGTTCGAAACCATAATCTCCATATATATTGAAAAAGGCAATAATGATAAGGCCGAAGAGTATATTTTGAAGGCCCTTGATATCTTTCCTTTAAAAAGGAATTACTGGCAGCTTCTTGCAAGTATCCGTCTTGACGAGTCCGATTATACAGGTGCCGCCAGCGCACTTGAAATCGGTTATACAATCGAACCACCGGGAAAACGTATTGAATGGGCAAACCTACTCGATCTTTATAGCTATCTGAAGGTACCTCTCAGGATTGCAAAAAGCCTTGAGACTCTGATGGAAAAAGATGCTCCTACAGAGGAAGATTATATAAAAATATCTCAGGCATATGCCGACACATTCCGCGTTGATGAGGCCGTGTCCTTCCTTGACAGTGTGATATCAAAAAATCCTTCAAAAGGGCTTTTATTTCAAAAGGCCAAAATCCTTTATGAGGCTCGAAGAAACAAGGAAGCTATTAAAGCCTTTGATGAATGCCTGGAAGTCGATCCGGATAATGGATATATACATGTCCTTAAGGGTTTTGCAGCATGGGATATGGAGGACTGGGAGACAACAAAAGAAGAATTCACCATAGCTGAGGATTTCAAAGAATACAGGACCCAGGCTAAAGATGTACTCGCCGTGATCGAAGATTTGGAAAGGGCAAGGTCAGAATAGGGACAATATAAAAGAGTCTAAGGCTGAATTACCATTGTCTAATGAAGGAGTGAATCCCTGTCATATGCTCGGGTGACAGGGATTTTTTATGGTCTACAAGCCCACAAAGCTTCATCACTCTTTCTAACTGGGGCCGCATTCTTCAGGGAAACAAGGAATAAGCGCCATGGCTAAGATTTTGCTAGCCTTTTTTTATCTTTTATTATATTAATAAATTTTAAGCTAAATATGTCCAGGGAGATTATCTAGAATGAGAATACTTCTTTTGGGGGGCACTGGGATGCTTGGAAATGATTGCAAACAGGTTCTCAGTGAAGAACATGAAATTATAGCTCCCGGCAAAAAAGAACTTGATATCATAAGCTGGGACGTGGTGATTGATAATCTCCAGAAGATGATGCCTGATGTTATTCTAAACTGCGCGGGATTTACTGATGTGGATGCCTGTGAGACAGAGGAGTTTTTGGTACGAAAGATCAACGTAGAGGGTCCGCGTAACTTGGCCCAGGGGTCGGCCAGGTTTAATTGTAGGATGGTTCACATCTCAAGCGATTATGTTTTTAGCGGTCAGAAAGCGGTTCCTCAACCATACTTCGAAGATGACACGGTCGATCCCGTGTCGGCTTATGGCAGGAGTAAAGTTGAAAGTGAAGTGGCGATTAAAGAGAACGCACCAAATTATATCATTGTCCGTACGGGATGGCTCTATGGAAAAAACGGTGATAACTTTATTAATTCGATACTTAGAAATGCCTTAAAAACAAAGATATCCTCAAAGCCATTAAAGGTTATAGATGATCAAATAGGATCCCCCACATGGACCTACCGTCTCGCCCTTCAAATAAAAGGACTCTTGAACTCGGATGTAAAAGGCACGCTTCACGCAACCTCCGAAGGTTACTGCAGCCGTTTTGAGTACGCCAAACATATACTAAAAAAATTGAATGTCCGTGCCACAATCAAACCTGTAAGCATGGACAAATACCCTCAGGCGGCAAAAAGACCGGCAAATTGCATTCTTGAAAACAGGCTTTTGAAAAAATTGGGGCTTAACTTAATGCGAGACTGGGAACAGGATCTTGATACTTATCTTGAGCAATATGGAAATGATATTAAAAAAGAGATAAGGAGCAAAAGATCTAAAAGAGAGAAAAGATAGATTTTAGGTGAGCTAGATTATTCTGCCTATCGCGGCACCTTCGTATATAGCCTCTTTAGCACTTCTGACCTCAGCACAATCTCCGATCTGATATACTTCCAAACCAAACCGCTTTAGCTTATCAAAAAGGGTATCCTCAGGTCTATTGCCCACTGCGATAATAACGTTATCTGCCTCAAGAAACACGACATTGCCGGATTTGTCATTCAGAAATACCCCGGACTCCGAGACCTTTGAAAGTCGATGCTCAGTCAAGATTCGTACATCATTCTTCTTCAGCCTTTGAAACATGATCTTTTTTGTCATAGCCTCTATTTGTATGCCTATTTCCGAAAATTGCTCTACCAAGGTAACCGAAGATCCTTTTTCGGAAAGATCAAGGGCAATTTCACAGCCAGTAGCCCCCCCTCCTATAACGATAGCCTTCAGCAGCACCCGTTTTATTCCATTGAAGAACTCTGGAACCGTCACAACCAATGGTAGGTCTATGCCTTCGACAGGAGGTTTAACAGGCACTGATCCGGTAGCCATGATAACAACATCAGGTTTGCTCTCTTTTATCATATCAACGTCCACTTCAATGCCCATATGACATGTTACATTATATTTCTCGACTTGTTTTCTTAGAAAATTTACAAGATTAAGCATTTCCTTTTTGTAAAAGGACAAACTCCCAAGAAGAAGCTGTCCGCCCAGAATACCCTGTTTTTCATAAAGCGACACATCATGCCCTCTCTCTGCCGCGATACTGGCGACACTCAATCCGGCGGGACCCCCACCGATAACCATAACCTTTTTCAAGGTCTTTGCTGGATGGATCTGCATCTCCTTTTCTCTTCCAAGGACGGGATTCACCAAGCATTCTATCCTTCCTTTACGAAAAATCGATTGCATACACGTATTACAAGCGATGCACATTCTTATGTCCTCGAGGCGCCCCTCTTTTGCCTTCTTGGGCAACTCCGGATCTGCCAGGAGCCCTCTCCCCATACATACCAGGTCAGCCTTACCTTCGGTGATGATCTCATCCGCCACAATAGGGTCATTAATCCTTCCCACAACCATGACAGGTATGTCCAGCGCAGCCTTGATCCTTGCGGCCGAACCAGCCAGGCACGCCTTTTTCATAAACATCGGCTGGCATATCCATTCCGGAGTCGCATCGTTTCCAGCGGAAACTTGTATGATGTCTATACCTTCAGGCACAAGCAATTTAAGAATTTCAATACTTTCTTCTGTATCTAATCCCCCTGGTACAAACTCCTGGGCGCTGATTTTGAAAGAAATGGGAAATTCCTTTCCGATCCTCTTTCTTACCTCTCTGATTACCTCTCTTGCAAATCTCGACCTGCCCTCTGTATCTCTACCGTATTCATCTTTTCTGTCATTAGAGAAACCGGATAAAAACTGGTTAATAAGATAGCCATGCGCACCGTGAATTTCGATAAGCTCAAAGCCTGCCTCAACAGCCCGTTCAGCAGCATCTCCGAATTGGCTCACTATCTTGTTGATACCGTCTATGGTAAGCGGCTCCACATCCCCTTTGATTGCCGGACATGGAAGAGTGGATGGGGCAAAGGGTCTTTTATTGATAACTCTGGCCGGGACCTGTCTTCCCGCGTGGTGAATCTGAATAGCCGGGACAGAACCTTCTCCCTTTATGACACAGGCAACCTTGGCTAGATCTTTAATAAATCTGTCATCATAGATTCTAGCCTGATGTTTGGATACTATGCCTTCAGGTGCAACTCCATGGGCCTCCATAATAATCATGGAAGGTCCCCCGGCTGCCCTGAGTCGGTAATGTTCGATAGTCTTATCGGAATAGGAGCCGTCTTCCTCTATCAAAAAGGAGGCCAACCCGGGCATCACTATCCTGTTTTTCAGTTGGCAATTTTTGATAGAGAAAGGAGTAAAAAGATTCTTCACGATCCTCCCTCTCTAGCAATAAAGTTAATGGGCATAGATAAAAAAAAACAATATCTTTGTCAAATATAAAAACTTTGAGCCAGACATCATCATAGAATTGATTCATTTTAGCGTTATATTATGAGATTTTGGCCATGTATAATGGTCCCCGTTTAATTTCGTTGACCATAACAGGTTTTTCCTGTTTAATAATTAGCCGGTAACGGCCCATGGCCCGTTTAGCGCAAAATATTACATATCATTGACTAAGGCACTTATTAACACGATGAAAGAAGTTTTTAACTTAGGGGATTAATGAAACTTTACCTAATACAACACGGTAATCCCGTATCAAAGGAAGTGAATCCCGAAAGACCTTTATCCGATCAAGGGATTGAAGACATAACAAAGTTAGCCGTTTTCCTTGAGAGATGGGGCATAAAGGTTGCCAGAGTCCTTCATAGCGGAAAGACAAGGGCTAGACAGAGCGCCGAGATAATATGCTCCAGATTGACTCCTGGTGAAGGGCCCGTACAGCACGAAAAGGTTTCGCCTTTGGATGACGTCAGGGAATTCTCTGAAGAGATCAAAGAGTATAAAGAAGACCTAATGTTAGTAGGACATCTGCCTTATTTGGCCAGGCTTGCATCCTTTTTGATAGCAGGTTCTGAATCCCTCAACATTGTCTCCTTTAGACAGGGAGCAGTCCTATGTCTCACAAAAGAGCATGACCAACAGTGGACGATCTCCTGGATGCTTATACCCGAGATAATCTAATAGAATAATGCACCCCTTGGATAGAAAGAAGATATCAGCTGTTCCTCTCTTGATCGATCTAAATGAGATTAAGGAAATCCCAGGGCCTAATTGCATGAGTTTCGGCTTTGATATCAACCCCCTCATCAATTCCATAAAGACGATTGGTTTAATCAACAGTCCCTTTGTTATAAGGAATAGGGAAGGGGATTTTGATATTGTTGCAGGTTATCGACGCATCAGGGCCTTAAAGGCGTTGGGTTATAGAGACGTACCCTGCATGGATCTATCCGATTCCGGGCTTTCCCGACTTGAAATCCTTCTCTTCAACCTATTCGACAATATTACTATTAGGAATTTCAATAACGTGGAAAAGGGGATGGTTTTAAGGGGCCTTATGCAATATATGTCCAGGAAGGATATTGAGAAACATTATGTGAAGCTTCTGGGCATTGCTAACCCGATGCACCTTGATTTATTGCCAAAAATTGAGGAACTGGACCATAATATAAAACTATCCATTGCCTATGGGTCTGTCTCCATCAATGCCTTGGGACTTATAGTGGACCTGGACAACCCATCTCGTCTTGCTATCTTAAAATGGATAATGGACCTAAGGCTCAACTTCAACCAACAATTAAAATATATTGAGTATCTAACCGATATTTCAATTAAGGAAGGTAAACCTATAGCTGAAATTATGAAAGATGATAGATTTTTAAAAATATTAAATGATGATAGGTTAAATACTCCCCAAAAAGCCAAAAAGATGTTTGAATTCCTGAGGTCCTGGCTGTTCCCTTTTCTATATAGTTGTGAAAAAAGATTTACAAAACAGATAGGAAGGCTAGGGCTTCCCGATGGCGTCAGCATAAGTCATTCACCTTTTTTCGAAGCGAATAATTACAGGCTTGAGGTTATCTTTGATAACGGGCCAGAACTGAAAAAAAAGGTGGATGTCTTAGCTAAGATCGAAGGGTTAAAAGAGATAGATGATCCTTGGAAAGAGGGTTCATGATATTTAACCCAGATAAGGTAATTCTCGAAGAGGACGCCTCCAACTATAAGGAAACCTTGGATATATTAAAAAGGTTAAGTAATTTGCCTGTCGAGAGAATCAACGCTGGAGATAATGGGGAGCAGGGTGGATTCATGGATATGAAAAAGGGAACCCTCCGCCTTGTCCTCTTTAGAGGTGAATTCCTTAAGCCTTGCCCTGGGACGAGACATTACATCTGCTGCGGCTACCAAATCCTTAATATAGGGACAAATTGTCCTCTTGATTGCAGTTATTGTATCTTGCAGGCCTATTTTAATAAACCGTGTCTGAGGGTCTTTGTTAACCTTAAAGATGAATTAAAGCCAATTGGACAGATAATCGATAGTCACCCTGAAAGAATATTCAGGATAGGAACAGGCGAATTTACCGACAGTCTCGCCCTTGACCATATCACCGGATGGAACCGCACACTTTGCCAATTTTTTACACACAGGCCAAATGCTATACTGGAACTTAAGACAAAGACAGACCATATAAGCGATCTGTTGTCTTCCCCATATAGGGACAGGATTGTGGTTTCGTGGTCGCTCAATAGCCCTTACATTGCGCGCACAGAGGAACACGGCGCGCCATCCATAGAAAAAAGGCTACGGGCCGCCAAGAAATGCCAGGAGGAGGGTTATGTCCTAGGTTTTCATTTTGACCCAATCATTCGTCATGCTGACTGGAAAAATGGCTATAAAAAGGTTATCGAAATGATGGACAAATACATAGACCCAGGGAAGATAATCTGGATAAGCCTGGGGGCCTTGAGATACATGCGTTCCCTCAAAACCATTATAAGGAGGCGCCATCCCTCTACAAATATCCTGAACGGAGAATTTATCCGGGGACTTGACGGAAAAATGCGATATTTTAAGCCTTTACGAATTGAGGCCTATTCATTTTTAAGGGGAGAGATAGAAAAATGGGCAGGAAATACAGGGCTTTATCTGTGTATGGAAAGTGATGAAGTATGGGAGGAGAGTCTTGGCTGGTCCCCAAAGGAATCAAAAGGCCTTTCCACTTTTCTAGATGACAGGGTAAAGAAATTGTTCGGAAGTTGTTGAAAAGAATTAATATTTGATTTTGTGAAATGATGTATTATATTTAATCATAAGAAATAATTATGGAGGTATCTAATGTTAAAAGAAAAGGTGGAGGCGGCCTTAAATAAGATAAGGCCGGCCCTTCAGGCAGATGGGGGTGACGTACAATTGGTGGAGATAGACGAAAAGGGTATGGTCAAGGTTAGACTGAGAGGGGCCTGTGCAGGATGTCCCATGTCTCAAATGACCCTTAAGATGGGAATAGAGAAGATCCTTAAGCAAAATGTGCCGGAGGTACAAGGCGTGGAATCCGTATAACCATAAAACTATCGGTATCAAGAGATAAGTAAAGGCAGTTTAATAATAAGGTAACTGCCTTTACTTTTTTTAGGAATGATAAAATATAAACAAACATCTATTTATTCTTATGTCGCATCTTTTTCATCTGTTTTCTATATTTATGTTTCCTGATCTTTTTTCGTCGTTTCTTAACAACATTTCCCATTAGTGGATAGCCTCCGCGCAGATAGGGGATAAACCTATACATTTACGTAGAATATGTCAATATATATTTGAGATAGCCGATAGAGGCTGGATAGGGAGAAGGATCTATAAGCTATTGCTGGATATGGTAATTAGTTTACATAATATTTATTATCGGAATCAGTCTATTATCCATTTTTCCCGCCTCTTTTCCCTTTAAAAAGCTCCACGTCCGCTTCTGAAACAATGTCTTCCACACCCATGCCATCTTTTAACCTGCCGTAGCCAATGGTTACAGTAACCTTTCCATCCCTTTTAAATGCCCTCTTAATCCTTTCCCCAATCTCCTTGGCAATATCAACATCAGCTTCGATAAGGATAACGGCGAATTCATCTCCTCCATACCTGTAGCCTGAATCAACGTTTTCCCTGATACAACTTCGTATAATATGACCCGCCTTACGCAGAACCTCATCACCTGCCAGGTGCCCATAAGTGTCGTTATATTTCTTAAAATCGTCAATATCCAGCAAGATTAAGGAGATCGGCCGTCCCTGCCTTTCGGCCCTTGCCACCTCCTCATTGAGCCGTTTATAGAAATGTCTTTGATTAAAGAGTTCCGTCAGAGAATCAGTAATGGACAATCTGTTGAGCTCCTTTCGCAGGTTTCGTTCCGTTATGATTCTCCTTATCTTTGCCTCCAGCTCCTCGATACCGAATGGTTTTTTAATAAAATCACTGGCACCGGCGTTAATTACATCCACATAGGTGTAACCGTTAGGAAAGCCGGTCATAGCGATAATATTAACGTCAAATCTCTCATTGACCATCTTTACAAAGTTAATCCCATCCATATCAGGCATCTTCATGTCGCTTAAAACAATCGTGATTTCTTTCTCTTCAATAATCTGGAGGGCCTTGGAGATGCTAGTGGCTGATTCAACACCAATGCCTATGACACCGATCAATTTTTCCAGTGTTTTACAAACATTAGTTTCATCATCAACAATGAGTATAAGCTCTTTAGAATAGTCTATATTAACCATAATTACTTCATGAGTAGATAGGCCGGATCTCGCCGGCAAATTCCACGATTAAGATTAGATACCACGGTTGACATAAATCCCATTGAATGGGAGGTTATTGTCAGTTGACCAGCA
>CAYUYB010000076.1:0-9787 GCA_964449025.1 uncultured Desulfobacteraceae bacterium | reverse complement strand
AAAGGTCCATGAAAGACCTAAAACGGCCTGCCAGGTATTTGCTTCATGGAATAGGCTGCCGGATACCCCGGGGTTATCCCCTTCCTTAATATAATCGCAAGTCAACGCAATCTCCGGGTAATATTCACTCTTTGCTAACTTGATCTGCTGATCAACCTGCATACTATTTATGTCAAGTGTTTTTATCTCAGGCCGATTCTTAAGGGCCATATTTAAACAATCTTCAAAATCGGGATCTTCCGGCTGATAGATCAGTATGTCTTCAATATCCACTTTACTGTTGATGGATCTTGCCAAAAGGTTATTAAAGGAAGCCCTGGCAAGCTGAGAAGCGTTCTGGGCCTTAATTAGATCGTGTTGAGAGTTTGCCAGCTCCACTTCCGCCTTCAATAGGTCGTTTATGGGGATCATTCCCACCTCGTAAAAACTGGTTGCCACTTCGAGATGGGACTTTAATGATTCAACAGCCTTTTCTGCGACATTCACCGCCTTGTCAGCTCTTAATATACTGAAATAGGCCTCTTTCACGCCTAACGCCAGATCAAGCCTTTCCATCTCAAGCTCCATTTTTGATTGATCTATCCCCAGCTTAGCCAGTTCAAGTGAACTGATCAGGGCAAAACCTGTAAACAAAGGCTGAGTAATCGTCCCCTTCCATTGATAATTATTCTGGGAACCGATTTCTATCTCCGAGCCACCCCCCCCTCCTGGGAAACCTGCAAAGGCCGGTGATTTGATAGTCCTTTTTTCACCAAGCCTGGTATAACTGTAAGAAGTGCTGAATGTGGGTAAAAAGCCGGCTTTTGCCTGCCTTTCCATAAATCCATTCTCTTTGATCTTCTCCTCTTTCCCTTTTATCGCCCAGTTCTTTTCAAATGCCTCCCTGACGCTTTCATCCAAGGTATAGACCTTGCCCAATCCTTCATCCGCATTAACAGCCTGAATAAAGATTAACGAAATAAGTATCAGAGATAGTACAGGGATAATTGACATCTTCCCGGATCTTTTCATTTTATGCCTCCGTTTTATCCTGGAATGTTTATTGTAGGCCCTTCTTCCAAATAGTTTAGAGAAATTGGTCCACAATTCAAGCGTAAGCCTACCTGAACTCTTGACCCATAGGATCCTTGTAATCGACCAATCTTTCAGAGATGATCTAATCTAAAGATCTTTGTACTTGGAATATCACCTATTGATAAACAGTTAATCTGACTTTTTACCATAAACTTTATAAAGAATACAGGGGCTAATGTAACTTTTTCCCTTGATAACACGCCTTATATAAAATAATTTAAGATTAAATTTGAAAAAAACTGAAAAGATACAATCTCCTTAATTTAGTGAAATAATCAGCATGCAAGGATCAAACCCTATATACAAAAACCATATCTCTGGAGGGAGAAGAGGGCCGTGAAAAATGATACAACCTTTCTGAATATGATTGCTCCAATATTGTGTCTCCTCATGTGCATGGGATGTGCAACAATCGTTGAGGACCAAAGGCCATTTGTATCAGACTCAATTCGGGACAGGTTAGATATTGGTCTGCCAACCGTTTCAGACGAAGAGGGCTTTCAAATGCCAAAGGATATTTCTCTGGACGACGGCCTTTCAGAGGATGAAGCGGTAGCCATTGCGCTCTGGAATAACGCCCGGTTTCAGGCGGACCTGGCCCAACTGGGCCTGGCAAAGGCAGATTTGCAGGAGGCCGGAATGATAAAAAATCCGGCACTCTCATTACTCTTTCCCCTAGGACCTAAACAAATGGAATGGACTTTGACTCTGCCTGTGGAACTCCTTTGGCAGCGGCCCCATCGCCTCGCCTTTGCCGAGCTTAATGCCGATCAGGTCTCGCAAGACATGGTCCAACACGGACTCCTTCTCGTCAAAGATGTTCTCACGTCCTATGCCGATCTGATACTGGCCCAGGACCGCACACATATCCTGCTAGAGGAAACAAAGATAAACAAGGAAATCGTGGCCATTACCGAGTCCCGTCTAAAGGCCGGTGACATCAGTGAAATGGAGGCCATAGCCATCCGCCTTGCAGCGGCCCAGGCTGAGGAAGACTACCTACGTTTTACTAACGAGGCCAAGACAGAGGAGATTCGTCTGAAAACACTCCTTGGTATGGTCTCCGACAATAGGGAGATACAGCCGGCACCTGGCACCCTGCAATTCCAACAACCCTTTTCGGAAGAGGAACTCCTCTGCGTCGCATATGCGGCTCGACCCGACATGCGGGCCGCTGAGATTGCCATTGAGGCGGCCGGAAAGGGCTTAGACTGGGAGCGCTCCAAGGTCTGGAACCTGACCGCATCTCTGGACGCCAATGTAGAAGGCAAAGAAGGGTTTGAAATGGGTCCTGGAATTCAGATGGAGCTGCCCTTGCTTTATAGGAACGAGGGAGGCCGCTCACGGGCCATAGCGGAAATGGACCAGGCTGTCAAACAGTATTTGGCCACAAGGCATCAGATTGCCAGAGACGTCCGCGAAGCCTATCACAACTATCTTTCCGCCGACGAGATCCTGACTTTGCTTCAAAATAATATTATTCCAGATGCTACCAAAGCCTACGAGAAAGCAGAAAAAACATATCTGCTTGGTGAGATTTCGTACCTGGAATTCCTGGATTTCAAACGGCAGTTGCTCGATGCCCGTTTCAGAGAGGCTGACGCAGCGGCCTCTGTTCGAAAGGCAGAGGCACAGCTCCGCTACAGTGTTGGATTTAAACCGACAGTACGAGAGTGAAAATCTTCATAATATGCGCACTAACCCCATTGAACATCTCACAAGAGAATTACAGGAGGAGATCATGAATTACAGAGACCTCAAAATGACCTTACTCTATGCTATCATGCTATTCGTCGCCCCCATGGTGGTCATGTCATGTGGGCAGGAAAAACTGTCTGAAAAGAAGGGGTCCCCTGCCAAGATTGACAACCCGGTCGAAGAGTCCGAACTGACAACCATTACATTAACGCCCCGGGCTGAGGAGCGACTAGGCATAGAAACCGCTCCGGCTCTGTATCGGTCCATGCCAGGATTCATGGAACTGGGAGGGGAAATTATCGCCCCACCGGGCACGGAGATAAAGATCTCTGCGCCCCTTGCAGGGACTGTACGGTTTAGCAGCAAAGGCCAATCGATTTATGCTGGGGCTAACATAAAGAAGGGGCAGGAGATTATGAGGTTGTTGTTGATGCCGCCGGAACAGGACCTCATGGGCGCACAGGATGAAGTGGCGGCTAAACAGGTAGAATACGATGTGGCCCGGGCAAAGATGGCCCGTACAGAACAGATGTTAAAGGATGGCGCAACCAGTGAAAAAGCACTTCAGGAGGTACAAGCTGAATTGGCCTCTGCACAGGCATCTTTGAACACAGCCAGGGGCAAGTTGAACTTATTGAACGGAACAGGGAACGATTCTGATGACAGTGGCCTGTCCACACTGATGCTGGAAGCGCCTATCGACGGCGTTCTTTACCATTTGTATGTAGCCCCCGGCCAGACCGTGCCGGCATCCACCACGTTGTTTGATGTCGTCTCCCAAAAACCTGTTTGGGTCCGTGTTCCTGTCTACTCGGGGAATCTATCAAAAATCAACCTGAACGAAAATGCGGTTGTGCAGTCCCTTGGAGCGAAAAATCAGACAATGCTTGCAGAAGCGGTACCGGTTAAGGGCCCCCCATTGAGCAATGCCATAAGCGCCTCCTCTGATCTTTACTATCAACTTCCCAATGAAGACGGCCTCTTCCGCATCGGTGAACGTGTGCGTGTCAAGCTAATCCTTCAATCCGAAGAAAGGGGCCTTGTGATCCCCTTGTCATCCATTGCCTATGACATGTACGGTGGCACCTGGGTCTATGTCAAAACCGCCCCGCAGATCTTTACACGTTGCAGGGTAGAAATCACCCGGATTATAGACGATAACGCCGTGATCAGCCGCGGTATTCGGGAAAACGATCAAGTTGTCACCACGGCCGTGGCTGAACTCTATGGAACTGAATTTGGAGGTCTAAAATGAGGTGGATTGTTGAAACTGCTCTACGCCTTCGTGTAGCAATTGTTGTGTTAACTATAGTTCTCCTCATTGCAGGAACTCGCATTGTCAGCCAAACAGACTTTGATGTTTTCCCAGAGTTTGCCCCGCCCCTAGTTGAAATCCAGACCGAAGCTCCAGGGCTTTCAAGCTCGGAAGTGGAAGTTCTGGTTACCGTTCCGATTGAAAATGCCCTGAACGGTGTTTCGTGGTTAGAAAAAATCCGTTCAAAGTCTGTGATGGGGCTCTCTTCTGTAGTGGCATATTTTGAAGAGGATACAGACCTGATGCAGGCGCGCCAGCTTGTGCAAGAAAGAATCTCTGAGGTAAGCGGAAAGCTGCCTGACGTTTCAAAAACACCAGTCATACTTTCCCCCTTATCATCCACAAGCAGGGTGCTCAAAATAGGAATTTCATCAGAAAAACTCTCGCAGATGGAGATGACCACCATCGCTAAGTGGACCATTCGACCCAGATTAATGGCTGTTCCGGGAGTGGCAAATGTTGCGATATGGGGAGAGCGTGACCGGCAAATTCAGGTCCTTATCGATCCGGGCCGCCTCTTCGCCAATGGTGTAACCGCCAATGAGGTGGTCAATGCGGCCATAGAAGGCTCAGAGATCGGTGGCGGCGGTTTTATTGACACCCCTAATCAGCGGTTGGCCGTCTCACATATTGCAGGAGTCAAAACACCGGAAGATCTTTCCAACGTCCCTGTTGTAGTTCGCAACGGAACACCCATCATGCTGGGGGATGTAGCTGAACTGGTTGAAGGCTTTCCGGCTCCCATCGGGGATGCCATTATCAATGATGGTCCAGGGCTTCTGTTGATTGTGGAAAAACAACCCTGGGGAAATACGCTGGAGGTAACGAACAAGATAGAAGAAGTGCTGGATGCACTTCGCCCTGGACTAAAGGATCTTGATATTGATTCCACCATTTTCAGACCAGCGACTTTTATCGAGATGTCGTTGCATAATCTCAACAGAGCACTGCTCATCGGCTGTGTTTTAGTGATCATCATTCTTGTTTTTTTCTTAAATGACTGGCGAACGGCTCTCATAAGCGCTCTGGCCATCCCCACCTCCCTGATCACAGCTGCGCTTATTCTTCATTACCGGGGAGGAACAATCAACACCATGGTTCTTGCCGGATTAGTTATCGCCCTGGGAACTCTGGTGGATGACGCAATCGTCGAAGTTGAAAACATCATGCGAAGGCTCCGCCTTAACCGGGAAAGCGATCAGCCAGAACCAGCTTTTAGAGTAGTCCTCAACGCTGCCGTCGAGGTACGGAGCGCTGTCGTATACGGAAGTTGCATCGTAGCACTGGTCATCTTGCCTGTGTTTTCACTGGAAGGTTTGTCCGGTGCATTCTTTAAGCCTCTCGCTTTTTCTTATGTATTAGCGATACTCTCTTCTCTTTTAGTCGCATTAACTTTGACCCCTGCCCTTTCTTTAATACTGCTAAGAAAAAGGGCCTCAGAAAGAAAAGAATCAAGCCTTATTCAGGGGCTTAAAACACTCTATGAGGGTCTGCTGGCAAAGTTGTTGAAAACGCCCAAACTTGTTTTTAGTATTCTGGTGGCGGCTATCCTTATTGCTGTCATAATTATTCCGTTTCTTGGAGAAGAATTCTTGCCGCACTTCAAGGAATACGATTTTCTCATGCACTGGGTAGAAAAATCTGGCACCTCAATTGAGGCAATGGATCGCATTACGATTCGTGTAAGCAAAGAATTGCGCGCCATACCGGGAGTGAGAAATTTCGGGGCGCACATCGGTCGTGCGGAAGTTGCTGATGAAGTGGTCGGTTCCAATTTTACCGAGCTATGGATAAGTCTTGATCCTGAAGTCGATTACGACAAATCTGTGGCAACAATACAGGAGGTCGTAGATGGGTATCCCGGTCTATACAGAGACTTGCTCACCTATCTGCGCGAACGGATTAAAGAGGTATTAACCGGTTCTCCAGCCACATTGGTTATTCGTATCTATGGAGAAAATCTTGAAGTGCTCCATAATAAAGCGGAAGAAATAAAAAATGCTATTGAGAATGTTGAAGGAGTCGTAGATTTAAAAGTGCAGCAGCAGATAATGGTTCCCCAGGTGGAGGTTCATGTTCGCCCTTCAATGGCGGCCCAGTTCGGGTTGACAGCCGCACAAATCCTTAACTCAGCCAACTTGTATTTAAAGGGTCTGAAAGTAGGCGAGTTCTTTGAAGATCAAAATATTTTTGACGTGGTTGTGTGGGGAAAAGAATCAGTTCGCTCTAACATAGACGCTTTACGATCATTAATGATCGATGCTCCTACCGGTGGTCAAGTCCCGCTTTCCGAAGTCGCAGATGTATACATTGCACCGACGCCTAATCAGATCACGCGGGAGTTGGCTTCGCGCTATACGGAGGTTACCTGCAATGTTCGAGGAAGGGATCTCGGAAGTGTCGCTAAAGATATCGAGAACCGTGTTAATAATGTTGCTTTTGATCCTGGATATCATCCCGAAATACTGGGTGAATATGCTGCCCAACAGGCATCCAAATACCGCATACTGGCAATGTCGATACTTGCGATGGTGGGTATCTTTTTAATTCTGTACAGTGACTTAGGCTCTGTCCGGCTCGCTGTGATTGTTTTTGCGGGATTACCATTCGCGTTGATTGGCGGGGTCATTGTCACATTCTTTACAGGAAGTGTCTTGTCGCTTGGTTCACTCATCGGATTTATTACCGTACTGGGCATTGCCGTAAGAAACTGCATTATGCTCATCAGCCACTATCGCCATCTGGAATTAAGAGAAGATATGTCTTTTGGATCTGATCTGGTTATTCGGGGTGCGAAGGAGCGGCTGTTGCCCATTTTAATGACTGCTATGACAACCGCGCTTGCGCTTACGCCCATCATCATCGGGGGCACACGGCCCGGTCAGGAAATTGAATACCCCTTGGCATTGGTGATATTGGGTGGATTGGTCAGCTCCACGTTGCTCAACCTGCTGGTCATGCCGGTGATCTATTGGAAATTCGGAGAGACAAAGAGATCAGATATGGTATAAGCTCATGTGAGGGATCGTAATAGAGGTTTCAGTCAGATATATAAATAGTATATTAATAGCTTTTCAATGAATCAAACAAGATTATTTCAAGGAATTCCACTATAAATGGCATCATATTCACTAGCAGAAAAGTGGCGAATTAACATTACCAGAGTTATTGCTGTTATTTTTCTCATTTTTATTCTTTTCACTTCAAGTAAATGGGAGGAAATTTCCATCGGTAGCGATATTATCTTCCTTGTTGGTTGCGTAATGGTAGGAATCGCTTCCTTTGGTCGATTGTGGTGTTGCGTGTATATCGCCGGATATAAAAACGATACTTTGGTTACTATGGGACCTTATTCTATATCAAGAAATCCATTATATGTTTTCAATATGATTGGAGGTGTTGGTGTTGGTCTTGTCACGGAAACCCTTTTAATTCCTTTTGGTATCCTTATTCTTTTTCTGCTTTATTATCCGGTTATTATGAAGGATGAAGCAAAAAGGATGATAGACCTGCATGGTGAAGAATACAGATCTTACTGTAAAAGAACACCCCTTTTTGTACCCAAATTCTCCATTTTATATGAACCTGAAACCTATACAGTTCATACTAAAATAATTAAAAAAAATATCTTTGGCGCATTATGGTTTGTTTGGATAGTGGGCATCATAGAATTGGTTGAAGCATTACGCGAAGCATATATTATCCCGATATATTTTACTATTTATTAGTCAAGTTTATGAACACCTGCTGGTATCTGAGAATAATCCCAATAGTAATACTTCAAACTGTAATCTAAAACATATTAGATAAACTGAAAATGAAAATATTACCTTTTCACTTTTACCCCATGCCCGATCACACCCCAACCACCTTATAATGTATGTCAGATCAGATTTAGGCAACCACAAATTATATGGAAATCTCTTCATTCCCATGAATAATATCTCAACCACAACCTTCTAATATTCCTGGACCATCTCTAATAGAGATGCTGGTGATAAGAATTTAATTGGCAAGGTTTCTGGTAAAAGGCTTAATAATTACGATTTCATAAACTCCAGGCTCTTTTAGGGTTTTATTTCAACTTAAGATATTGTATATTTATAAGTATGGTCAAAAATCCAGTCAACTATATTTAAGCGGTGCGCTTTTATCTAAACCGAGACTTTTTACGATATCATGAGGGACTCTTATGGATAACAGATTAGGTAAATACTTATGGCTGATCCTCATATTAATCGGCGTATTTGTCTGGGTAAAAAAGGATGACATCTCCACGCTTCTCCAAAAAAGGCCAACCCTTGACTCGCTGGAATTCATCCGGACAGCAGATTCCACAGAGAACAGACCCATCATCATGTCCAGCGATGAGGAGATCAATGTCGATGTATTTCAAAAGATCCATCCTGCTGTAGTCAATATAACTACAACAACTCTGAGCTACAATTTCTGGATGCAGATAATACCTACAGAGGGCATGGGTTCCGGCTTTATAATAGACAGGGACGGCTATATACTGACCAATAACCATGTCGTGGAAAACGCCCGGGATATCGTGGTTACCATGTCAGGTGATATCAAATTGCCTGCCACGCTGGTAGGCCGTGATCCGGAGTCAGACCTTGCCGTCATCAAGATCCCTTCGGAAGGTATAGACGTAATCGCACCGTTTGGAGATTCCGATAATGTCCGTGTCGGGCAAAAGGCCATAGCTATAGGCAATCCTTTTGGGTTTGGCCACACCCTTACCACCGGGATAGTGAGCGCCCTGAACAGATCCATAATAACCAGCGATAACATCCAGATCGATGACCTTATACAGACCGATGCTGCAATCAATCCCGGTAATTCAGGCGGCCCTCTTTTGAATTCCAGCGGCGAAGTCATAGGCATTAATACCGTAATCTACACTCATTCCGGTGGATACGAAGGGATCGGCTTCGCCATACCCATTAACCGGGCCAAGGAGATTGCCGCCCAGCTAATTACCTCGGGCAGGGTAGCAAGACCATGGTTGGGCATTACCCAGATATCCATAAGTGAGTTGTCAGGATATCTGGATTTCGGTGTTGATAATGGTGTGTTAATCGTTCAGATCGTCCCCGGGAGTCCTGCTGACCGAGCAGGATTGAAAGGGGGTGACAGGAGCTTGATCATAGGCCGATACAGACTCCCCGTCGGCGGAGATATCATCACTGCTATTGATGATCGACCCATTTATGACGAATCGGATCTCGAAGGCATCCTCAGAAAAAAGAAGGTTGGTGATACTATTAATCTGAGCATCTACAGGAACAAACGCTTGTTGAACGTCCGGGTACCCCTGATGGAAAGGCCATATCAGGATTAGGCACAGTTGAGTTGAGTTGATAAGAACGCGCTTTTTGACGGCTTAGGCTTCCCTGCCTGCCTGTGTGTGTCCGCACGCAGACAGGTGGCTTTGGGTGGCGGTCTTACCTTTTTTACATCCCAAAGATTCAGATGTTTGAGGATCTTTTTTACCTGCCCGCCATCGCCATTGATACCCTATTAAAAGCATGATCACTTTCTCAACTATTAAAAGATCGTAAACGATTAAAGCCATGAATGGACAGGCAGGCGGGTAACCTCTTCGTCCTCTATAATACTTAATATAAGAATCCAGCGTAAATCCCTTGACGATATATTCCCGCAATCGGGCCGTGGCCCACTGGCGGAATG
>CAYUYB010000075.1:0-9957 GCA_964449025.1 uncultured Desulfobacteraceae bacterium | reverse complement strand
CTCAGCCTGAAATCCCTGACGCGGCGCTCCGCCACATGGCCAGGGGGGAAGCCGCAGTGGAAGCCGCCGCAGACAGGCAGGGGTATATCCGGGCCGCTGAAGAATTCACAAAGGCCCTTACCATAGCCCCATGGCTCGCGAACGTGTACTATAACCTCGGCGTGGTCTTGGACAAGGCCGGAAAATACGATGAAGCCATAAGAAACCTAAGGCTCTATTTGGTCGCCATGCCCGACGCGAATGATGCGAAAATGCTGATGTATAAGATTGAGTACCGCAAAGAGTCGGAAAGTATGGCAACGGCGAAAAAACAGGAAAAGATCAGGAAAGATCAAAGGCAAAGAGACACGTGTAAGGCCCTGGAGGGGATATGGCGACGGTACAACGACAAATACGGATACGACGCGGATACCTATGAAAAAATTCGCACGGTAGAAAGTGATATCCTCATGGATTCGCATTCTGGTGTTGAAGGCGAGACATTTGAAGGCGGTCGGATGGGTAAAATCATGCCCGGAGACAAGATACGGTCCCGTCGATACAGGCTCGGCGGGCCTGACGGGCTTACGCTACTTGACAAGGATGGAAAAAGCTCGGGCAGGGTGAACGAAAATATGAACGAGATCAGCATATATCTCCGCATACCCGGGAAACCGGATTATACGTATATCTACCGTAAATGCAGGACGCTCAGTGTGGACTCATGTGAATAAGATAGTCATTGCGGGGCGTCCCACTCATTGCAAGGAGATGAAAACAATGAAAAAAAAGGGGCTTGTTTTATTGACAGGGACACTGGCCCTTATCCTCTTCTCTGGCATGGGCAGCCCGTGCCGGGCCGATGAGGAATCGTCGGCCCTTCAGGCCGAGCAGGCGGGCAGGCTCCAGGAGGCGTTGAATCACTACGTTGGCGCCCTTCATTCAGCACCAGAAGGCAGCTCCAAAGACCTGGAACTGCGGGAAAAGATCATCGGGCTGGCCCGCCAAATGCCGCCGCCTGCCATTCCGGAGGAGGCGGAACGTCACATGCTCCGCGGGGAGGCGGCGGTGGAGATCGCAAAGGATAGATCGGGATTCGCAAAAGCCGCCGATGAGTTCAAGGCGGCTCTTAGAATAGCGCCCTGGCTGGCGGCGGGATATTTCAATCTGTCCATGGTGCAGGAGAAGGCCGGCGACTATGCCGGTGCAATACGTAATGCCCGCCTCTATCTACTGGCCGCTCCCCAGGCAAGCGATGCGGACGCGGTACGCAAAAGAATCGTCAAGCTGGAATACAAGCAAGAGCAAACCGAGGCAACAGTAAGGGCCGAAAGGGATAAGAAAGCGCAAATAGCATCCCTATCCGGAACATGGGAGGTCAGTTACTGGATTTATGATATTTTACGCCGTCCTGACCTGACTTCAACTGAATGGAAAAGAGCTTCGGGAGATGCCTACGCAAAAGTATTAGTGGATAATGATGCTTTCGAGGCAACGGTTGTATCCGGCAACAGGCCGTCGTATGTCTTTCGCGGCAAAATACAGGGAAACAGAATACAGGGAAAATTTTTTGACGTGAGCGGATCCTGCGAAAGATTGTGTGGGAAGACACCTCCGCCTTCACCTTTAGAAGGGGAAATCTCACCGCAAAAAAATACCATTTTGCTTGTGGTACGGGGGAGCCAGCTTCTCCAGGGTGGAAACTGTCGTTACGAGCCTGATTGGTATAGCCGGTCAGTCCGGTTGGATAGATAAAAGGTGACGCATATTATATGCCAGTGTAAATATGGCACTCCACCCGCACATAGCAGACAAAGGGGGACCGTTAATATTAAAATAACTTACATTTTTCATTATGTTGTCGCCTGTTTTCTATCTTTTTCCCCATAAACCGGTTTCTCCTCCAACCGGGCCCTTTCTTCGGATACGTTCCCTCTCCGGCTAACGGCATCCAATGCCTCTAAATCTATGTCCAATTTGTCAAGGATGTTATAGGGTTTTCCCTTATCGTACATACGGTAAATTTTATGAAAAAATAGGGGATTGACCCCATAGCCCGTCCGGCCGTTTTAAGCTATATGATATGCCTTTGAAAGTGAGAAAGACGGTACAACACATATAAAAGGAGGGACTTCCATGAAAGACGACCAAAAGTTCACAACCAATAATAGGGGACGACCGTAAATATTAAAATAACTTAACATAAATCCTGTTTAGGGATATTCATGCGTACATGCCCAGGATAGCGCGATTAGATACACCCGGCCTTTTACACCATGTAATGATCAGGGGAATAGAGCGCCGGAAAATATTCAATGATGATAAAGATCGTGAAAACCTCATTGAACGTTTATCGACCCTTTTCCCGGAAACCAAGACCCAGTGCTACGCATGGTCATTTTTATCAAACCATGCCCATTTTCTATTAAGAAGCGGTCCGGCATGAATTGCCGCTCTGATGAGAAGATTGGTTACCGGATATGCGGTATCTTATAACAGGAGACACAAACGTCACGGTCAGCTTTTCCAAAACAGATATAAGTCCATAATATGCCAGGAAGACTCCTATTTGTTGAGCTGGTGCGCTATATTCATTTAAATCCCTTGCGGGCAAAGGTAATGGTTGATTTGAAGGAACTGGATAGTTATTCATATTGTGGACACAGTGCCTTAATAGGAAAGAGAAAGAGGGAGTGGCAAGAGATTGAATATGTCTTAGGGTATTTTGGTAAGAAGATAGGGACTGCTCGAAAGAAGTACCGGGTATATGTTGAAGAAGGTATTTCCCTGGGCAAACGACCTGAGCTGGTAGGAGGGGGTTTAATAAGAAGCCTTGGCGGTTGGGATGAAGTGAGGGAGATGAGGCTGAACGGCCGGGATAGAATCAAGAGTGACCAACGAATACTTGGTGATAGTGAATTTGTAAGTGAGGTACTTTCGGAAACTGAGGAACAATTCTCCCGGAAATACAGACTTAAAAGCATGGGCTATGATTTTGAAAGGATTGTTAAAAGGATTTCTGAGTTGTTCCAGTTGGAAAAGGAGTATATAACCGGGAAAGGCAGGCAACAAGACCGAGTGATGGCCAGGGATTTACTTTGCTATTGGGCTGCGATTGAATTGGGGATGAGTATGGTAGATTTGGCGAGGAGATTAGACCTAACCCCAAACTGAGCTTGGGGAATCAAGCCCATAAGAAGTACCCTTATCTGTTAGGTCAACTGGTCATTGATCATCCTGATCAGGTATGGTGCGCTGATATAACCTATGTACGCATGCTGCAAGGATTCGTCTATCTCATAGCCATCATGGACTGGTACAGCCGTTTTGTCCTGGCCTGGGAGATTTCAAACACACTGGACAGTATTTTCTGCCTATCAGCCCTTGAACAGGCATTGCTGATATCCACACCTGATATTTTTAACACCGATCAGGGGACTCAGTTTACGAGCCTTGATTTTACCGGCCGACTGGAGAAAGAGAATATCAGGATCAGCATGGATGGTAGAGGTCGCTTCATCGATAATATCTTTGTTGAGAGACTTTGGAGGTCTGTCAAATATGAGGAGGTATATCTCCATGATTATGAAACCGTTTCTGATGCCCGTAAGGGATTATCCAGATACTTCCTTTTTTACAATATGGACCGGCTGCATGAATCACTGGGGTATAAGACCCCTTATGAGGTATATGTCAAAGAACGATTAAATATTAACCCTGTGCAGGCTTCAACAGCACACCTTAATTAACCCTGCTTTTTGTCTAGACAATGGGGAGCCCTTTAGGACGTCATTTTTCACGCATGAGATTCGAGTCTTTTACTTCGAATCTTTCTTTCCGTATATTTATAGGATTTTAAAATAATCTTACATGCAAGTGAGAGAGGATAGCGGTCAACACAGCTACTATTACTATTCTAATTCTCAACATTAACTTCAACAATATTTTGACGAGCTATTCCTTTTTCCTCAGGACCTTCTTTCACATATACATGCATTAACCCCATAACTTCATATTTACCATTCTGCAATCCAGTTGTGTCCCATTTTACGGGAAAATTCATTTCTATCTCACTAGATTCACCAATCTTAATCCAGGTGTCCGTGTTCTTTCTGCGATAATACCAGGGATTAGTTATCAAAGCTACGTGTCCTGATATATTTAACTCATCCAATTCCTTATGAAGAAGTTTTTCATCAAATTCCTCTCGAAGCATAACAACCCCGGAATATTTTTTAATTACCTCGGTAGGAACAATATAATGTGGTCCCCAATCTCTTGACATCAGACCACCCCCTTATTTTCAGGATTATAATTCTTCATATAATTGGAAAATGCAAATACCTTGCCATTGAGTGATATTCATTGTTTTATATAAAAATTAATAATTTAGGGGAACAACGGCCATTTCATCTATCATAGTTATATACAAATTTGTAGATGAATGTTCTTGATCTATACAATATTGACGAAAGGAGAATTTGTACAGATAGGATTTCAGGTCATAATAACATTTACCTTGGAAATCAATATATCGGCAATCCTTAAAAGGATACCACCTATTCTGTTATCTACTGAATCTAGATTTGTGTTTTGATTTTGTTTTGGTTTATATGATATTGTCATAATTGAGCGTTGCTTTTTTTGAACAACATTTAAAAGTAATGAAACATATATGCGGATAATCGTTTTTTCCAGTGCGGCCGAGCAGGTGGTTTCAGCTCCTGGGATAAAAACGTTGCCCGGCCCAGTGTTGAGTAAAAGCTTAAATCCTGAATCATATAGATTTGGGGCATATAAAATTAAAACTAATTTATAAAAAAGGACAGGGGATGAAACTTAGCGAATATTTTGAAAATACTAAAGGCGTTGGGGTCATTGCAACTGCCGATTCAAAAGGTAAAGTGGGTATGGCAGTGTATGGAAGACCTCATTTTATAGATGAAAAGACCGTGGCGTTTATTATAGCAGATCGTTTAATGCATAAAAACCTGAATTCGAACCCCCATGCCTCTTATCTTTTTATGGAGTCCCAAAAAAGATACGTAGGAATTAGACTTTATCTTGAGAAAATAAAAGAGGAAAAAGACCCGGTCTTGATTAACAAGATTCGGAGGAAAGAGAGGAATCCTGCTTATAAAGTTAACGAAGAACAGATCAGATACCTAGTGTACTTCAAAATTAATAATGCTCTTCCTCTGATTGGAGATAAAGAGACTTAATATAAAAAACAACTAAATTATGACATCCTAATCTTATGGGTTGCGATTTAATCTAACGGATTTTCTATTTGCCATATGACCGCAACTTTCCGGCACCCGACTCATCAAAAAGCCCCTTCTCATAAACTTGTACTTTTTTATATTGACTTTAAAATCCCATTTGTCCGATTATGCTTTTATTAATGTCTTATCAGCCTCATATTTTCAACATTACTTTAATGAGTGGAATGGGTTTTCGGACATATGTTCGGGGTCGGGCGGTTGTCCTACCCTAGCAACTACCCGGCAATTCACTGGGGGCAAGAAAGGAGATTAACATGAATTGGTATCTTGAGGTCCTTAAAAAATATGCTGTGTTTAGTGGGAGGGCAAGACGAAGGGAATTCTGGTTTTTCGTCTTGTTCAACTTTATCATCATGATTATTCTAATGATCATTGCCCAGGCGATCAACTCCGCGATTCTCAGTACCATATATAGTCTGGCAGTTTTAATACCCAGCATTGCAGTTACTGTGCGGCGCCTGCATGATACAGACCGAACAGGGTGGTGGATCCTGATTGGCTTAATTCCAATAATTGGCGCTATTATCCTTATCATTTTTGCGGTTCTGGACAGTCAAAAGGGTGAAAATAAGTATGGTCCCAGTCCAAAAGGCGTTGCCGCATAAAAGCCCTTTTTGAGAATTCCGGAATAAATAGGTGGGGCGTTCCTTCATGTACAAATTAAATTATGAAGATTTGCCCCACAATCCAATCTTAGGACTAAACAGCTGTTTCACCTTCCTTAATAATAGATCGTTTTCTAAATTCGAGGCGCAAACATGATTATTCAATATATCGCTCCATTCTCGCGCGCATGGAAAAGAATGGTAATGACTCTTTTCAAGCCTTTCAATCTTGGCAAATGGTTCGCCCTTGGTTTTACTTCATTTCTTGCCGAACTTTTACGGACGGGACGGGCAGGAAGCGGCAATTACAGCTTCAGTAAAGGAGATTTTGATTGGGGTGAACTTTATGAATTCCCATGGAGAATAATAGAATGGCTCTCCCAACATCCGATTTGGACCGCTGTGATTATAGTCGGGTTTATTATTGGTATCTTGCTGTTTGTGGTATTGGCATGGCTAAGCTCAAGGGGTATGTTCATGTTTCTTGATAATGTTGTTCACAACCGGTGTCTCATTGAAAAACCCTGGCGCGAATTCAAAAATATCGGAGACTCTCTATTTCTATGGCGAGTGGCATTCAGTGTTATCTGCTTTATTATCTCTATAGGGTTCGTGGTTATTGCATTTTTTGTTGCCCGCATTATTCATTTCAGCGGAAATGGTTTCGCCTCTTATTTAGTGCTCATAACGGCTGGAGCGCTTATCGGTTTGCTGCTTTTCTTGGTAATTGCCTATATTTCGATGTTCCTTAATAATTTTGTCGTTCCCATTATGTATAAAAGAGGATTAACGGCCAATGACGCGTGGCGAGAATTTTTAGCGCTGCTCGGCAAGCATCCATGGCATTTCATTCTATACGGTCTTTTTGTATTTGGCCTGTATATCCTCGTGGTAATCGGGATTATTTTCTGCGGCCTAATGACATGCTGCTGCGTGTTTATTCTATTGATGATCCCGTATATCGGGTCTGTTTTGATGCTGCCGGTTTCCGTTACGTTCCGGGCATTAAGTGTGGAATATCTCGAACAGTTCGGGGATGAATACAAGATATTTCCGGCCGCTTCAGCCGATGCAAGCAGTGCCCGAGATGATAATATGAATCAGGTCGTATAAGGCGGATAGCATAATGAAAAAGATAATATATGTCCCTTTGTCGAAAGATAAATTCATTATGCGTACGGCCGGCATAATACTGATATTCGCCTTCTTAGTCGCGGCCAAATGCTATAATCCGTTTGAATCTAGATTAATCACCTGTCGTTTTAAAGAGCTGACAGGATATGAATGTCCCACTTGCGGCATTTCACGTTCAATATATTCTTTGATATCATTAAATGTTGCCGATTCGATCAGGTATAATCCTCTTGGTATTATCGTGGTTCTGGGGCTGTTCACCCTGTTAATAAAATTTGCCGCCGAATTGATATCGAAAAAAGAGATCGTTATTCCGGTGACAAAATCTTTCTGGAAATTAATAACCATATCTTTATTGTTGCTGGTTTTTTCAACATGGATATTGAGATTGTGTCTAAAGGCTTGATTCTGGTCAGAATCTTGATAAAATAATCACCTAGAAATAACGGCCTGGATGTCTATGATCCATTGAGGCTGAGGGAAAAAAACGAGACCTTCAGCCCCGTTATTTCAACAAGTTATGGCGGAAGTGTATGGGAATCGAACCCACCTGCGAGGGTTTTAGCCCCGCACACCGGATTTGAAGTCCGGGAGCCCCACCAGTGAGCTTTCCACTTCCGTTTTATACAAAGAAGCCAGGAGTCAGGAGCCAGGAGTCAGAATGTGGGCGCACGCTCGCTGCGAAGTTTGAATCCTGGAATCTTCGACTGCTTGAATCCTTTTCTCACTCTTCCAAATAGTTGATAACAATATTCAATATCCTGCGGATCGGCTCGGCCGCGCCCCATAGCAGCTGATCTCCCACCGTGTAGGCGGTTACATATTCAGGGCCTATATTCATCCTCCGCAGCCTGCCCACCGGTACGGTAAGTTTACCGTTAACAGCAGCAGGTGTCAAATACTTAAGGGTGGATTCTCTGTCATTAGGCACCAGATTTACCCACTCATTGGCCTCTTCTATCATCCCTGAAATCTCATCTATGGGGATTTCCTTCCTCAACTTAACGGTAAAAGCCTGGCTGTGACACCTCATTGCCCCGACCCTTACACATATTCCATCCACGGGTACAGGTCTTTTAGTATGCAGAATCTTATTCGTCTCCGCATACCCCTTCCATTCCTCCCTGGTCTGTCCCGACTTCATGACATTGTCTATCCAGGGAATCAGGCTTGCGGCGACAGGGGCCCCGAAATATTGTGTAGGGAAGGAAGGGTTCCTCAATTCTTGTGTGATCAAGGCATCGAGCTCTATGGCTGATGACGCGGGGTCTCTGAGTAAATCTTCGGAAACGCGCCCCAGCGAGGCCATCTGGGAAACCAATTCTCTCATGTTATTCGCCCCAGCACCTGAAGCGGATTGGTAGGTCATCGACGATATCCAATCCACCACATTATTCACAAAAAGACCGCCTATGGCCATGAGCATCAAACTTACCGTACAATTCCCTCCCGCAAAGGTCCTTACCCCGGAACCCAGCCCTGATTTGATCACCGGCATATTCACCGGATCAAGCACAATTATAGTGTCGTCGTCCATCCTCAAAGCGGAGGAAGAGTCAATCCAGAATCCTTTCCAACCTGTCTTCCTCAGTTCAGGATAAACCTTCTTGGTATATTCACCTCCCTGACATGTTACCGCGATATCAAGAGAAGAAAGGATTTCAAGATCATAGGCATCCTTCAACGCCGGAATATCCATCCCGATATCGGGTCCTTCACCTCCGATATTTGATGTGGTAAAGAACAGTGGTTCAAAGCCCTTGAAATCCTTTTCTTCTCTCATCCTTCCCATGAGCACCGATCCAACCATCCCCCGCCATCCGATAAATCCCACTTTTAACATAATACTCTCCTGACAGGCTTAATATGACCACTTACGCAGATTCGGCATCACGTTGCTTGCTTTCTCTGTCTATCTTGCGCGATGACGGCCCCTTTTTAAACCGTACATCTATATAGGTCACGATCCGTAAAAAATAAAAGCAGAGACAATAGCTACAAAGAGATAATAAAATTATCTTTTAAAATTATGCAATGATAAAACCTCTTGACGCAGGAGGCAAGACCAAAATAGATAATAGGATTCGCCTCTTACCATTCTGTGATATAACCTCGGAAAACGCATCATGACGTCTTAGTTAGCTATTCGCTATCAGCCATTAGCCTTTAGTTAAAAAAAAGAGCAATGAGCTATGAGCTGACCAGCGGAACAGGCATGAATAAAGACCGATTGACACATTATAGTTCTTATCATATATTTTTATAAGAAAGTTACGAATTCAAAATGGGAAACCATGGAGATAACTTGTATCCATACCCCTGAAATGAGGTGTTAAAAGGATGAAAAACTGCGTGGCCCTCATTATGGCCGGAGGAAAAGGCGAACGTTTGATGCCACTCACAAGGGATCGATCCAAACCAGCTATCCCATTCGGAGGTATCTATCTGTTAATAGACTTGACCCTCTCAAACTGCATAAACTCTGGAATCTATAAGATAATCGTGCTGCCTCAATACAAATCCCATAGCCTTATGCAGCATCTGGAAAAGGGCTGGAATATCTTCAGCCCGGCCTTGGGACATTACCTGAAAACCGCTCCTCCCCAAATGATGGTCGGAGAGAAATGGTATCAAGGGACCGCCGATTCTATTAGACAAAACATCTACCTTATTGAACAGGAAATACCGGAACATGTCCTTATCCTTTCAGGAGACCACGTCTGCAAGATGGATTATGCCCTGTTTAAAAATTATCATGAAGCCAATAGCGCAGATGCTACAATAGCGGTTATTGAAATGGGAAAAGAGACTTCCGAGCAGTATGGGGTTGTCGAGGTTGACGCGGGATTCCAGGTCACCGGATTCCAGGAAAAACCAGTGAACCCCAAAGCTATCCCAAATGACAGCACTCGTATCCTGGCCTCCATGGGTATATATATATTCAAGGCCAAGGT
>CAYUYB010000074.1:0-10052 GCA_964449025.1 uncultured Desulfobacteraceae bacterium | reverse complement strand
ATCTCGCTCTCCAGTTCCTATGGTATACCGAAAAAGATAGAGCCATAGCGGAGCGGGGTCGTGGTTCTCCCCCCTATCATAGGTTATTTATCCTTCAGGCTAAACTGAAGCAAGAGCGTGGGCTGGGTGGGCAGAAAATTATTGTCCGATATAAGAGTGACAATAATGTCTCCGGAAGGAGAACGATGTACGCTCAGGGCCTCCATGTTATCGATGTTACAGCGCGCATCGGCCTCAAAGACGACCTGCCCGTCGACCAAGGCGTCGGGCCTGATTTCCGATAGCGGAATACGCCGGATACGCATCATCATTCCGCGATCTATTTTATATTTCCGTTCCAGGATAAGGATATCTCCCTGAGGCAAAAACGCCGCATCGCTTATGTCATAGGCATCCCTGCGTTTAATCGCAACCCCGCCCGGCGTTGGCCCGCCGATGAGAAAGGCCTTTATATTGCCTGCACTATCCAGGCCGCTCTCGGAAAGGGCAAGCAATGTGCCGCCGATGGGAAATCTCTCGGGAACAAAGACCAAGGCTTCCAGGCTTTGGTTGTTGGGAAGGTCACGGATTTCAGGAGGGACCGGCACCGTTTCTCCGGGGGTACGGAAGAGATCTTCACCATACTTAAAACGCAGGACGCGATGAGTGCGCTCGATGCCGACATACAGCCATTGCCCACCCATAGCCATAGATTCGGAATCCATTCTGGCGGAGGGTTTTCCGTCCGTATCAAGTATAGGAGCCATCACCGCTTCGCATATCCCGGCAGGCCTATTATTCTTATACAGAATCCGTCCGCGAACCCAGTAGCCCCAGTCGGTAGCCGCGATAAAATGCGCGCCATCGCCTTGCACAATCAGCGACGATATCCCTCCGAAGGATCTATTGGAAGAAGTCAGGACCAATCCGCCTCGAAATTCAAGCGCCTCTGAAAGATCAGAGGAGGCGCCTCCTTTTGCAAAAGCCTTTATTTGCTCCGCACGGATTTCAATCTGTGTCTCTTCGGCCCCAACATCCGCTTCAGGGAAGGCAATCGTTACAAGGCCGAGAAACACGACAAACACTAACCGAAGAAAATCCATCGCTCCAGCGGGCCGATTCCGGGTGCGCACTTACCTGAATCTCCTGGGCTTATAAGTGTCTTTCCACACTGCGGGCAGGTTGCTGTCCGAGGTAATATATCGCTTCTCGATGTACCAGCGACCATCAAGCCTCACGAGCTCACTATATTCGCGGCCCTGGTCCACCAATACCGGAGGCTTGTTTATATCCTCGTTCAGGACACCGCTCCAGATGGCCCAGAATGTTGCGGTATCGCCATCCACGCTGATAATCGGATTATTAAGCAACATGTGAAGCCTGCTGCCAAGGTGGGTATTTTCCTCACCCAGTCCCCCGTACATCTTGGCGATAGCCTCGCGGCCCTCGGCAATCATCCCATTGACATCGAAGAATGCATCCTCAGTGAAGTACTGGGCAAGATCATGGCCTGTTCTCGCGGATATATCAATATAGTATCTTGTCATCATATCCTCTATCTGAATTCGGTCAAACAGTGTCTCCTGGGTCACCATTTTATCCTCGGCGATTGTCTTAATCGGTGTTATAAGAAACATGATTGCCGCAATCGCGACTGCGGCACGTGAATAAACACTCAATTTAATACCCGGGATCTTGATCATACTCATAGCAATTCCTCCTCCTATGCATAGTTGGTGATAAGACCTTGTTCTTGATTTAAAAGTATATAGAAAGCCTAATTTCAGGTCAACCGAAAAGAGCCTTACAGTCCCGACAGCCCTCACCCTAAAAGGCTTAAGCCTGTAGTTCTTAATCACTTTTTCGCGGGATGTTTCAAGGTTTATCACTCCATACCTTAACACTACATCATAAATGTGTAATTTTCTTGACACACAAAGCGAAATCCCTTTATCCTTCATTCTAGAAAGGAAATTATTAACATTTAATTCAACCAATCCGACGACCGGATTCACAACGGTAAGCGATTTGTCTTTGGAAACGGCATCGCGTATTCTGACCGATCTCATGCCTGTTAGGGCCAATATTACAATGGCCAACATGCTATTTGCGCACTGAGACGCTGCGGCCCGAGTGATGAATCCCGGATAGTCATGATGATACCGCGTACTAAATAGTGACGATAATGGCTGATAAATGATTACAGCGTGATCGTCTCTAGTGTTTTTAGCCGAAATGATACAGGGCTGAAAAAGCGGCAGTACGGAACATTTTCACTCCGGACCGGGCGAGGGACGAAACCTGGATCGTGCCAGGGTTGAAGAGTGGGAGACCAGACTCTATGCCTTCCAGGATCTTAACGCAGCCAATGCACACCAGAAAATTCCTCGAGGACATAGGGTCAAAGAAGGCGGCCCATGTCACGCAAGGCATAGACAGGCTGGTTTAGGACGGCCAATCTGTAAAATTTGCGATCCGAATTTTTCTTCGGGAGTTTCTGGTGACATGAATTTTGAAATGATTTTTGTCGCAGCTATCCTGTGCTGGGTACTTTTTTCCCTGTTGACCGGGAAACTCACCCCTGACACGGTATCTGTGCTTATTATAATCCTTCTTATCCTTTCAGGAATACTCACCATTGACGAAGCCCTTTCAGGTTTCAGCAACCCTGTTATAATTACTATCGCCTCTTTCTTCATTATCTGCGGAGCACTTTATCATACCGACGTATCATCTCTTATTGGAAGTCATATCTTAAAAATCAGCGGATCATCTGAAATCAAAATCGTGGCACTGATCATGGCAGCAGGCCTGCTTCTCTCTTCAATTATGACAAATCTGGCAGCCACAGCCATACTTCTGCCCGGGGTCATTTCCGTCTCGGTCAAATCACGCATTGCTCCTTCCAGGCTTCTTATGCCTCTTGCTTACAGTACAATACTTGGAGGGATGCTTACAGTTATCGCCACTCAGCCGAATATTATCGTTAACGCGGCCTTACTGTCGGCTGAGGGCAGGGAGCTTGACTTTTTCTCTTTTCTGCCTTTTGGCATTGTGATGGCATTCACAGGTTTTATATATATGCTGACAATAGGAAGGCGTCTTCTTCCGGTTAAAAAATTTGAGGAAAAGGTTGAAAGTTCCACCTCTCCCGAGGAGCTTCCATCTATCTACCATCTTGAAGAAAGACTGTTTGAACTTAAAGTGACTGAAAGCAGCCACATCGCGGGAAAATCCCTTGCCGAAAGCAGGCTCGGTTCCGGTTTCGGGTTAAATGTCATTGATATACTGCATTCAACCAGCCACAGGATGTCGCCACACAGGGATGACAGGGTTTCACCTAATGACCGGCTTCTTGTTCAGGGGAGGGAGGAAGACGTAAACAGGGCGTCCGTGGCCTGCAGACTTGAAATAAAGAGAAAGAGCCATTTACGTAAAAAAGACTACATGACGGATGAAATCGGCATCGCGGAAGTTATACTTCATCCCAGATCTCAATATGCAGGGAAAAAACTCAAAGACATTTTTCTGCGCGAGCGGTTTGGGATTACAGTGCTTGCGATCTGGCGGTCGGGAAAACCAATAAGAGCAAGGCTTGGTGAGGAGACCCTTCAAATGGGAGACGCGCTGCTTGTGAGAGGTCAGTGGAACAAAATCTCCATGCTTGGCAAAGGGGACGAATTTCTTCCGGTATCCGGTCTTGAACCATCTTCAAGCCCCCAGCACAAAAACAGGATGATCACGTCGATCGTGATTATAGGGCTTATGGTCCTAACAGTCATTGCCAGGATATTGCCTATTTCAATCGCCTCTCTCACTGCCGCAGCCCTGATGATTCTTACAAGATGCCTGACAATCACGGAAGCTTACAGGTCAGTGGAGTGGAGGATGATAGTCTTTCTCGCGGGCTTTATTCCTCTTGGAGACGCGATGGTAAAGACCGGGCTAATCGATCTCTTTGTCAACAGTGTTTTTTATCCATTTTCAGGGCTCGGGACAATATTTACGATAGGCATGCTTTTTCTGATTTCTTCCGCTATCTCTCTATTAACCTCAAATATAACAGCCGCGATACTCCTCAGTCCCCTTGCTCTTTCCATGGCGGTTCCGTTTAATATCAGCCCTGAACTGTTGTTAATAACAGTCGCGCTTGGCGCCTCAACAGGGTTTATGACCCCTGTCGCCCAGCAGGCGAATCTTATTGTAATGGGACCCGGATATTATTCTTTAAAGGATTATATAAAGACCGGTGCGGGCATAAGCTTTCTGGTTTTTCTCGGATTCATATTGTCTGTTTATATTTCTATATAAAGGTAGTTAACTGGAAACACAGCAATACGTAGTCTTTATAACACTGATATTTTCCCTCGGTTTTTTTATATGGGGAAAATGGAGGTATGATATTGTTGCGCTTCTAGCCCTGCTTATTGTAACTGTAACAGGGATAATTCCAGCAAACGACGCGTTCGCGGGGTTTGGGCATCCTGCTGTCATAACTGTGGTAGCGGTTCTAATAATTAGTAAGGGTTTGATAAATTCAGGAGTCATAGATGTCATAACGAATCAATTGTTTAAAATAAAACAAAACATGACCGTTCAGGTCGCGATCCTTGTTTCTATTATAGCAGCACTCTCATGCTTTATGAATAATATCGGAGCCCTCGCCATAATGCTTCCCGTTGCGGTTCAGATCGCTAGAAAAAATGAAATACCTCCTTCTCTGTTATTGATGCCTATTGCCTTTGGTTCCCTTCTTGGCGGCCTTGCAACCATGATAGGCACTCCTCCGAACATCATAATAGCTCTTATTCGTCAACAGGAAGGAACAGAAGCTTTCAAGATGTTTGATTTTTTTCCTGTAGGCGCTTCCGTCATGATTGCGGGGATACTGTTTTTATCACTTATTGGATGGCGTTTTCTGCCCAAAAGAAAAGGACAGACATCTCTCGAAGAATTTTTTCATATAGAAGATTACATTTCAGAGGTCCGCGTGTTGAAAGATTCAACAATAGAGGGGGTAAAAATATGGGAACTTGGAAAGATTAAGGATATGGAAGTCAATATATTAGGAATCGCGAGAGGAAAAAGAAGAATATTACAACCTCAAGCGACCGAGGTTTTGCGGGAAGACGATGTACTTGTTATCAAGGCTGATTCCGATGATTTAAAGAAGTTTGTAGACACCGCGAAACTTGAGCTCGCAGGGGACAAAGAATTGAAGAAGGACATTCTTGGTTCAAAAGACATGACAATGGCGGAAGCGGTTGTAATGTTTGATTCAATTCTCACAGGAAAAACCGCTTACAGCCTCAACCTGAGAAGAAGGTTCAGGTTGAACCTTATCGCTGTCGCCAGGAAGGGCTCTCGAATAAATCAACGAATAGCGTCAATCAGGTTCCAGTCAGGAGACGTGCTTCTGCTGAATGGCCCCGCTGACGGTATCAATGAAACAATTATCGATCTGGGTTGTATCCCTCTCGCTCACAGAAATTTAAAAATTGGACAGCCCAAGCAAATTATTAAAGGTGTGGCTATTTTTCTTGTGGCTATACTGATCGCTACCTTCAATATTCTACCGATGCAAATTGCTCTGGTCATGGCAGCAGTGGCAATGGTTATAACAGGAGTTGTTTCAATACGTGAAACCTATGAAAATATTGACTGGCCTGTGGTAATACTTCTTGGCGCGATGATACCTGTGGGCGTAGCGTTTGAGAGAAGTGGAGGGGCTCAAACAATAGTTTTTCAGCTGCTCAAAATATCAAAAACCATATCACCCTGTTCTTCGCTTTTAATAATTCTTATATTGGCAGCCGTGCTGTCAAATATTATAAACAATGCTGCTGCGGCAGTACTGATGGCTCCCATTGCAATAAAGGTGGCGGAAACCCTCGGAGTTTCAAACGATCCTTTTTTAATGGGTGTGGCACTAGGAGCATCATGCGCTTTCATGACCCCGATAGGACACCAATCAAACACCCTTGTCATGGGGCCCGGTGGTTACAAATTCGGAGACTACTGGCGAATGGGGCTTCCGCTTCAAATTGTAGTTATTATTGTCGGTTTGCCGATGATCTGCCTTGTTTGGCCCTTTTAATCCCTGAGTAAATATGGACGACCGTAAATATTCAAATAACGCGATATCCTAGAACTGAATAACTGATGGCGACAGATATTATATAGACTTGTTTGATTATTTATGGCCGTTATATATTAAAAAATCAAAGGGATATAATCCGTCGTATAACATAGAAAAAATTATTTGATATCTACAAAAAGAAGAAAACACCTGTTAAGGATAAGATATTCAAGCAAGAATAAATCTTAGAAACAGAAAGTCTCACATGAATAAAAGAGATAATATCAGACTTAAGGAGCCCCTTCTTTATAAGAACATCCCTCTCTCACACAACCACCAGACTTTGACATACAAGGTTAATTTCCATATGCTTCCATCATCAAGAATCAAGTTTTTATGTCTCATAATGGATTCAATCGTTTGCAATCAATGGGCTGGAAAAAACAGAAGAAACTATTAACAACGAGTATTGCCGGTCTTTTTTTATTTATCGGCACCGGGCACGCCCAGGAGACCATCGATCTGTTTCCGGATGAGCCCGGGGAGTTGATTTGCTGGACCGAAGCCCGTTCAGATCCTAGACCTGTTAAAATCCATTTTCTCAGAGTTAATCTCCAATCCAGGGCATTGGAAGTCTTCGCGCTACCGGGAGATGACCCGGATGGAGACGGCCCCGCGGAGAGTCAACTGACACCACCTACCATCCTCTTAAATGAATTTAATGCTATCGCGGCTGTCAACGCAAACGCCTTTGCCGCTTTAAACGCAGAAGATGTATCATACGGATACTGGTATGAAGGACAACCGGTAGATATCCATGGACTGGTAGTGTCTCAGGGTAAGACAGTCAGCCCGATTGAAAGCGATCGCGTTCCCTTCTGGATTGATTGCCAGCACAGACCCCATATTGGAGACCCGGCGAATGGGGATTTGGTAATGGAAGCCGTTTCCGACTGGTTTTCACCGCTCCTTGTCGAGTCCCGAATCATTCCGGATTCATCCGATATGGCATTGCACCCACGAACAGCCCTGGGCTTTGACGATAGCGGAGCATGGCTTCTCTTGGTGGTGGTTGACGGGCGTCAACCCTGTTATAGCGAGGGTGTTACGCTTTATGAGTTGGCAAAGATCCTGCAGTCCCAGGGCTGCACACAATCCATAAACCTGGACGGCGGCGGCAGCAGTATCATGCTGATCCAGGGGCACAACAACGTCTTAAGAACCTTTAACCGTCCATCCGGTACTGGTCATCGACCCGTGCCTGTAATGCTGGGTGTAAGGAAAAAAATAGAGACATCGAAATCAGGGACCCACACTGACGCAAGTGAAGAATGAAGATTTACCCCTAATGTCCTTCAGAGCCAAGTTATAATTTTATGGAAGTCTCGGAGTTATTTCGTCCCTTCGGATGCCTTCCCTGCTATTTGTCGGATTTCCTCGATCGCTTTGAAAACCGCGTGATCTTCCTTCAGTGACTTGCGGAAGTTGTTTTCGGCCTCGTCTATGGTCTTCAATGCCATAACGCTCTCACCGATATGATTATAGAACACGGACAGGTGATACAAGGCGTTACCGACGGCTTCAGGGTTGCCGGCGTATTTTGCAGCCAGTCCATTGAAGATGCCGGGCAATTCACCCTCAAGAGAAGAACCCGCGTAATTTTCAAGGAACGCTCGAGCCATGGTGGGATTAGCAGGGTTCATTTCGAAGATGCGCTCCCCCACGGCTTTTGCCTCCTCTCCTCGTCCCAGCTTGACATAGAGCCCCATCAGACGCCTCAGGTTTTCATACTTGTCCGGTGCTATCTTGTCACACAGGAGATAATACCTTAGCGCCTCTTCCAAATTTCCCCAATCCATGTATGCCTGCCCTGCCAGCATCGCGGCGTCGGCTTTGAGAGCTATGACATCGTATATTTCATAGGCAGCAACGGCATGAGGCACTGCCTTGGCGGGCTTGCCCTGAAAGACATAGACGTAGGCCAGATTGTATCGAGCAGGGGCATAGCTATCTGATTTCTGGACGGATGTTTCTAGCAGTTCGGCCGCGCCGGACAGATCATTCATGTACAAGGCTGTTTTCCCGGCGCGAAAACAGGCACCTGATTCCAGGTCTCCAAGGGCAACCGCCTTGTCGTAATGAGACCAGGCCCCTTTTAGTAAGTCCTCGCCGGTCTTCTCCCATTGCATCCCATACCTTTCGTATACGTCGAGGTAATAATCTGCCAGGGCCACATAAAGCCGCTGATCCGCGGGGTAATTCTCGATGAGAGGGATAAATACTTTCTCCATATCAAAATTTAACATTATAGACGAACCAGGCTTCCCGCGAACGTCCATTATGTCCTCACCCTCTTCTAGATCTTTGAAGGTGAAGGTTGTGTGGTAGATGGAATTCACAAAATATTTCAAGGCCAACTCCGCTTTCTTCAGGGCAATATCGGGAATGGTATCGCTATTTTCTTGTGCCTCAAGGAGATTGAAGGCACTCAGGTATCTCTTTTCAGTCACCAGGCGATCGACATCTGCCAGCAAGTCATCTGTTGTCGCAGCTGAAGCGGCAACAGCTACATACATGAATCCGCCTAAAAGCAATAATGCGTATCTACCTTTCATTTCCTTTCTCCCCTTCTTGGTTCCAAAATGGTGGATAGGATAAACGCAGTTTTATCAAAACCCTATGATAAGATATTGCTTTTTTTAGGCTTATGCGTCAAGGACACAATTACAGCCCCATATTGGAGGAAAGGGGGCATGGTTTCTAATCAACGATTGCAAGTGCGGTGAATTAATTCAGAAAAAAGAACAACCGTCTTCTGATCAGGAACGTGAGGCCGTTGACCACAGCGGCAAACACGAAGATCTCTTTTAAGCCAATAGGGGGAACGTTCAAAACATCTAAGGATAGAATGTTTTCGAACCACTGCCCCAGGGGCAAAAACCCGAAATACGCGGCAAAAACCACAAAGAGGCAGGTGGTGGGCAAAACTATACAGACAGGCAGTTTTAGAATGCTGGTCTTTACACGGAGGGCATCGTTGAGTTGCTTACCCATGCTGTACTGGCGGAGCAATCGACGCTTCCATTCCCTGCTGGGTGCAGGTTCGGTCAAAGGCCGATACAGGGCGGCATTGCGGAGGTGTTCTCTTACGGGCAGCTTATGCGTCATGATCCTTCTCCAGTAATACCTTTAATCGTCCCAGGGCCCGGTGGACCCTTGCCTTGACCGTCCCGGTCGGGATGTCCAGCCGTCTTGCCACTTCGGTTGTTTTCAGTTCTTCCAGATATCTCAATGCAAGTATCTCCCGGTCCTTTAGCGGCAGTTTGGACAGGGCCCACCGGACCTGCTCCGCCGTCTCACTTCTTTCCAGCACCTCAAGGACGCTTTCACCCGGATCCGGCTGGTCTTCCGCCTCAACAAGAGACGCTTCTCTCTCTAGCGTCCGGTTTTGTCTACGGATATAGCGCAGACCCTCCCGCCAAGAGATCTTATACAGCCAGGTGGAGATCTTGCTATCCCTGCGAAAATCGGGCAGGTTATTCAGGGCTCGATAGAAAACACGATAAAGAACATCTTCCGAATCCATAATACGCATTCGGTGAATGCACGATAGCACGAATCCCTCCCATTCCTCGACAAAACGTTCAGCCCTTTGGGGAGTTAATGGCAGGTACCGGTTTATTTGCTCGCGTGGTTCGATGGTCAACAGATCAGATTCCTGTTTTGCCCTCATCCTTAAATACTATCTATTTAGAACGACCTGCAATCAAAATGGTTGCCCATAAAAAAGTGCAACCATTTACGCAATCGTGGGGTCAAAAGGGATAAAAGGGTCTTGACTGATAAAGTAGCCGGCCTTAACTGATCTATAAAACGCGTGTAAAACATCAAAAGGAGGTTTTCATGGAAGCGATATTAATACCTATCTCTGCGATTGTGCTTTCTCTTTCTATACCGATTATTGCGATAATTGTCGATTATTTTAACCGGAAAA
>CAYUYB010000073.1:0-10111 GCA_964449025.1 uncultured Desulfobacteraceae bacterium | reverse complement strand
TTGCTGGTGAATGGTATTGAAATAATCATTCACGACGTTGTTGACACCCTGTGAGAATCCCCTGAAGATATCCAGAAACTGGGTAAACGAAAACCCGGTCACTTCAAGGGCCTGATCCAGCAGATCAAGCTGCCTCTCGATCTCTGAGGAAGTCAGGCCGTCCAGTTTCAATGCCCCATAAAACAATTTGATATAATCATTTATGTGGAAAAAGGTATCCTTGGTGATGAGCTCAAGGTCAATATCAGCCACCAGCCTTTCGAAAAGAGTGTTTACAAGGGATTCCAGGCGGAAAGCAAGTCCGAGGGTGTCGAACTTTTTCTCGTAATAGCTGCCATACATGGAGGGGATATCCACCGTGAAATGTCGCTTATGGTAAATATCTTCCCTGATATCGTATTTCCGGGTAGAAAGTATCAATTCTTTCAATCCTGACAAATAGCCCAGCAGCCTGGAAAGTTTCTTCGCGGTATCCGATTCCGACAGTGCGCCCTTGAGTTCATCAATATCGGGATACAGGCCCGGCGGTACCTGGGCCAAGTAGTTATCAAATTCTAGAAACTCCAGTGTGTATTTCTGGTATAACAGCTTGTAGAAATATATCGCTATTTCAAGACGATCCTTATCCACCTGTGATATGTCCGATATGCCCTTTACAGCCTCTTTTATGCGTGCATCTTCGACACTCAAGATGTCCCTAACGTTGTTTAATCTTTGTATTTTAAAGAGTTGAGTCATTAAGGTATGAACACCGTCTACATAGGGGCCCTGCGTGTCAATCTGTTGATAGACATTGAGGGGGAGAAACGGCCCGAGTTGCTCTTTTTCTTTGGTAAGCCAGAAATGAAGTGTGGCCTCCATAAGGCCAACGGTTCGATTGCTGCTCTCCACATGACTCTGCTTTCTAAGAAAATGCGTTAACACATCCTTTCTGAAAGTTATCTCATCCAGTCTCGTGGATATGTCCCTCAGCTGGCCCTCCGCCCCAATGTCATTAAAATAGGCCGGGAAAAGCCGTGCCAATTGCTTGGCAAGATTGTAAACATTGCCTATATCGCTATTAAGAAAACGGGTTATATCCCTCGGGAACAGATCAGTGTCTTTGATATATACCCCTTCCAGGGATAGGTGGATAATAAGGGCGGAGATCAACCTTTTGGACCATGTTGGATTGATCTCTATGATTTCCATCCAGCTTCGTATGTTCTGTATATGAGCCGAATTGACTTGGACCTGCCAGTTATCGCCCACACCTCTCAGGTCAGGCGTCTGAAAACCTAGGTCAATCAAGGAATCCAGAAAAAAATCCACAAGGTCGCTTTCATCTGTCTTGTAAATAGCGATACCCATGTTTTGAACACAGTTGAGGACAGTAGTGGGATACTTGCTAACGCTCTGTCTGAGGATGGCGAAGGTCTTTTGAATAAGTGGCTCCATATCGAGGGGTTTTTCTCTGTCTATTAACCATGTAAGGGTCCTGTTTATATCTCTTAACGTCTCCTCATGGATAGAGGAAAGACCGGCGATATTCATGATATGGAACAGAAAGATCAATTTCCAGTAATTGCCCTGACCATTTTTCTCTCCGGCTGTGTGGAGCTTTCGAGGGATCTCCCGGTATATATCAGCGATCTGCCTGTATCCCGGAAGGCTGATAAGTCTGGCCAGGAGTTCCTTATTGTTTTTCCCTAGTTCAAGAACTGCCGATTCAAGCTCTTCTTGATAACCCTTTAAACGTTTATGAGATATGGGCTGGAAAATCGAGCTTATTTGTCTCGTTTTCACAGCAGAATTATTTGTCTCTTTATTGAACCAGTCAAGAGGATCCACTACCTCCATCCAGCACAGATAAGAGTTTTGGAGGTATTTGACCAGAAAGGAATTAATGGAACTGTAATTATTCTCCCAAGGACCCTTTTCAAGGAATTGGCCAGCTATTTTGTTAGCCTGGTAGAAGCTTCTTACGAACAGAAGAAAGTCCTCTCCTTCAAGCCCTGCGATACGGTCCAGTCCGTATTCCAAGGCCTTCTGAAAACGGGGAGTCTCATCCCCGGCCTCCTTGATTATTTTTTGAATGAAGACGAGAAGATTATCCGCGCCATCCCGCTTTACATCATGACCAGGGGCTTCAGTGACCACATCAAGGAATATCTGGATATAAAGTTTCGCTGCCTCAGGGCCTTTGGGGTGCTTTTTAAGCACATGAAAATAATCTAGAGAATATCCCCTTGTCTCCTTTACGATAAATTGCCAGTTCTTGTAAGGATGACATAATTCTATCAATAGGGTGTTTACACCATCCATGGTACCAGGGAATTTTGACATTACCTCCCGGATAACGTCATACTCCTTGCTTATGGTAACATCCACCCTGCTTGTTTCTATATTGACTTCGAGGGCCTTGGAAGGCATTTTCGGTCTCCCCTGAACACCGGGCGGTCAATTTGTCTATCACCCACGGTTCTCTTAAGTCTTTACATGAATGAATTATAACAAATAACCGGGACTTAATTCAATATCTAAGTGAAACAAACGAAAAGCCCGGTAGGCAACCGCATTGGTATATTGGAGCATTTAGAAACTGAGTGTAATCCATCTGAAACCAAAAAGGGGCACCGCAAACATGATACATGCGGTGCCCCCTTTCGTTCCCTGACAGTTAGGCCCGAACCAGAGCCCGGGCCATACCTGTTACCTTACTTTACTTTTATTTTCTTTGCCACACTTACTTCCGCCTTGGGAAGTCTCAGCTTGAGTATGCCGTCCTTATAGCTCGCCTCGATTTTATCACTTTCTACCTTTTCCGGCACCCTGAAACTCCGGTGAAATGAACCGTAACGTCTTTCTATCCTGTAATAATTTTCGTCTTCATCTTCTTTTTCCTGTTTCTTTTCACCTTTAACGCTGAGCAAGCCTTCAGTAAAGGTAATATCAATGTCTTTCATATCCATGCCCGGCAATTCAGCGCTAACCACATACTCTTTTTCCTTTTCAGCCACATCGAAGGCCGGTATCCATGTGCTGTCCTCATCAAAGAGGGCAGGTAGCTCCCAGTTATCAAAAAAACTATCAAAACGGCCAATGGCCGGCATAAAAGAAGCTGATCTCGGGATTAAATCCAACAGTCTTGTCATGTCCTTCACCTCCTTTGATCTCTTTTTAGATTATCTGACTTTTGAAAATAAATTAATCACTATATGCTTTAAGTCAAGAGGATGGATGGTAGGATTGTGGAGGGATCAAGACGGGCTGGAATCGCCTTTCATGGTAATGGCACAGACGGGACAGGCCTCCACGCACGCCAGGCATTCTTTGCACGGCAGGTCGAAAATACCCTCGTCTCTATAGAAGGTAATAACGGTATCCAGACCCCTCTTGGCAAAGGTCAACAGGGGTTTATCATGATTTTTTTGGCATACATAAACACATTTTCCACACAGTACACAACGGTTGGGGTAATAATTGAAAAAGGGGTGAGTATCATCTACCTCGACCTCTTTCAAGTGCCTGAATTGTTCATCGGATTTTAGACGGACGTTTAATTTCTTTGCTGATCTCTGTAATTCGCACCTCTTATTGGCAGGGCAGTGTCCGCAATCGATATGGTGTGTTGAGAGGATTAGCCGCAGCGCGCTGCGTTGTAATCGTCTGACAGGAGGAGTGTCGGTTCTTACAACCATACCATCCCGGACATTTATGGTGCATGACGGTACAGGTCTCTCCTCTCCCTCAATCTCCACGAAGCATAACCTGCAGGACGCGGAAGGGCTCCTTTGACCATTAATATAGCAAAGGTTGGGGATATAGATGCCGTTGTTCAGGCATGTCTGGAGCAGATTTTCCCCTTCCGTAGCTTCGATTTCTTTGTTATCCACCGTTATTTTTATCATGTATCGCCTCAGGACGGGGGATGATAGGGGCCTTTTCAGGAGGAGATACCTTGACCACGGCACTGTATTCCTCGGGACAGGCCGACATGCATTCTCCGCATTTCACGCAAAGTGTCTGATCAACACCTTTCTTTCTTTCTTTTGTGGTAAAAATGGCCTCAACCGGGCATGAACCAACGCAGGCATCACAGCCACGAGAACACTTTTCAAGGTCAATATAATAGGCGGTCAATTCCCGGCACATCCCGGCAGGACATCTTTTCTCATTAATATGGGCCTCATACTCCTCTCTGAAATATCTGAGGGACGTGAGCACGGGATTGGGCGCAGTTTTACCCAGGCCGCACAGGGAACCCTCTTTTATGTCTTGGCTCAGGGTCTCCAATCTTTCAAGGTCACCGTCCGAGCCCTCTCCCTTTGTTATTCGATCCAGTATGGTAAGCAAATGCCATGTCCCTATTCTGCAAAAGGTGCATTTACCGCAGGATTCCTTCTGGGTAAAATCGAGGAAATAGCGGGCAATATTTACAGTACAGGTGTCCTCGTCCATCACCACCATTCCTCCGGACCCCATCATGGCGCCGGCCTGGGTAAGGGAATCAAAATCAATGGGGGTATCCAGAAAATCCTCAGGCAGACAACCTCCGGATGGTCCACCGATCTGCACTGCCTTAAATCTTTTTCTGGCAGGTATCCCTCCGCAAATATCAAAGATCAGTTTCCTCAGGGTCACTCCCATGGGTATCTCCACCAGACCGGGGTGAACCACATTACCCACCACGGAGAAGATGGCGGTACCAGGGCTTTTTTCCGTCCCAATGCCCCTGAACCAGGCCGCTCCTTTTTTTAGAATGGATGGCACACAAGACAGTGTCTTGACATTGTTTATCACAGTCGGTGTACCCATCAATCCCTCTTGCGCAGGATAAGGTGGGCGATAACGGGGCATGCCCCTCTTCCCTTCAATAGAGTGTATAAGTGCGGTTTCTTCTCCGCATACAAAAGCGCCGGAACCCTGAAAAATAGAGACATCCAGATCAACAGATGTCCCCAGGATGTTTTTACCCAGTATCCCCAGTTCCTCGGCCTGCTTTATGGCCTTTGTAACCGTCTCCACGGCCAGGGGATACTCGGCCCGGATATACACGATGGCCCTTCTTGCTCCCACGGCGTAAGCGCAGATTGCCAGGCCTTCTAGGAGTTGATGGGGATTGCTTTCCAGGATAGTTCGATCCATGTAGGCACCGGGATCCCCCTCATCCGCGTTGCAAATGACTGTTTTATCAAGCGAATTTACATCTCCGGCAAGCATCCACTTTTCTCCGGTACGGAATCCCGCGCCCCCCCTTCCTCTCAGGCCTGAGGAGAGCACCTCTTCTATTATCTCCTGCCTGGTTAATTGAAGAGCCTTGACAAAGGATGAATATCCTCCATAGGCGATATATTCATAGATATCTCCAGGATCAATAAGGCCGCATTTTTCCATCACAATGCGTTTTTCCTGGTTGAATCTGGGATAATCCATGACACAAGGGATCATATCGTTCTCTTCCATGGCTCCGAGCATATGTTCAAAGAGGGGATCGCCATCAACTAAATAGGATTTTACCAGCATTTTAGCCTTCCCAGGGGTTACCCGGGGATAGAATATAGGGGGAAATCCGGAATCGGGGTGGTCTATGATAACAACAGGTTCGGCGTAGCAATGACCGATACATCCTACCGATTTGACAATTGCCTCCACATGTTGTTCATCAAGTGACTCCTCCAAGGCCCTCTGGGTTTCCATTGCGCCTGCGGCAAGACCGCAAGTGGCCTTGCCTATAGAGATCTTTGGAATATGGCGTTCCTGGAAGGATTTAAGTCGTGATTCCGCCCTTTCACGGATTGAATTAAAGGACCCCTCCAGTAGATTATTCTTTGTCTGAACCATCTTTCTGCCTTGCTCGTTCCTCCTTGTCTTTCTCTATTTGATAGCCCAGAAGAAGCCCTTCCACTTTACTGGGGGCCATGTTCCCCTGCACTTTTTCATCAACGATAGCTACTGGAGCAAGCGCGCAACAACCAACGCATGCCACCCTGTCGATGCTGAACTCTCTGTCCGGTGTGGTTTCCCCGTAATGAATCCCCAGCTTACGCTCAAAATTTTCAAGAATAATTTCACCCCCCTTTACGTGACAGGCGGTTCCCAAGCAAACCTTTATCTGATGTTTACCCGGGGGATTAAAACGGAATTGGTTATAGAAAGTGGCAACACCGTAGATTTCGCACTGGGCGGCGTCCAGGTGATCCGCAACCAGTTTTATCGCCTCCGTCGAGAGGTAATGGTATTTCCCCTGGATCATCTGGAGTATAGGAATAAGGCTGCTCCTTTCTTTACCGAAGGCCCTAAGACTTACGACAATGTCCTGGACCATGGCATCTTCCTCTTCCTGTATCCTTCTTTTGTCCTCGTTGCTGATCTGGTGAGACATTCAGATTCCTTTTACCTTTAAGGCCCAAGGTTCTTGCTCTCATTCATGGCATCGGTCCTACTGTCGCCATTACACATACCGACTGGCCTGATTCCCGCAATTTATTATTGACATACAATATATTGTAGTCTACAATAATCTTATTTCCATATGATGATATATTAGTTAAATTATATAGGTCTTTCTTAATCCTCGGAAAACTAAGTTCTCTTTCTTTTAATAAGGCTAAGCCTTTTGGTAAAATCAAATATGGATCGTCTCCAATTAATTAATCGATTATTAGGCTTCCACATAAACGGCAGCTGGATCTTCGACAGGGGCCCTGGGGATCAAGGATTCGAGTGAAATATTTCATAATTACAGGATGCTGGCATCTTCTATAGTCTCAAAGCGCAAATTTTAATTTATAAAATATAATTATATGATAATTTTCTATGCAGAAGACCTTGGCTTATTGATAAAATCATTGGGAAAAAATAAACACCTGAATCCTTGGACCCCTTCTCACGACTAATTGGGAGAAGAAGCTTAAATATTGATCTATTACTCGCAATTGAACTCATAGTCAATTGATTTTCAGGAGGATGGTCATGGCTCAGCAGGGTAAGATTCTTGTCACAAAAGATGGGATAGTAGATCTTTCTACCTATAGATGGGATGATGATCTGTTCTCCGACCTTTTAATTAGAGAAAACCCCATCAATAGTGATCAGGCTATGGATATCAGCAGATCACTCAGGGAAGAGATATCTCAAATGGAGCTTAAGACAATCACCATTCCTCTTCTGGAAAAGATTGTTGAAGCAAAATTAATGGAATATGGGCTCGCAAAAACAGCCCCTATCAAACTGGATATACCCCTATTTTTGAAAGAGGGGCTGGTGCTTTCTGATAATTCCTCAAAGGTATTGGCAAAGAGATACCTTAGAAAGGACAGCGAGGGGAATATAATCGAGACTCCTGAGCGTATGTTCAGAAGGGTAGCTCACCATATAGCTACGGCAGAAGAGAAATATTCAGATCAAGCACCGACAGATAAGGTGGAGAATACATTTTATCGAATGATGACCGAATTCAAATTTCTGCCCAATTCCCCTACCTTGATGAATGCGGGACGAAGATTAGGTCAGCTTGCCGCATGTTTTGTGCTTCCCGTGGAGGACAGCATGGAGGGAATTTTTGACGCCCTAAAGAACGCGGCGCTAATCCACAAGTCCGGGGGAGGAACCGGATTTTCTTTCTCTCGCTTGAGACCTAAGAAAAGCGGTGTGGGGACGACCGGGGGAATAGCCTCAGGTCCTGTCTCTTTTATGAAGATCTTTAACACGGCCACCGAGCAGGTTAAACAGGGTGGAACGCGCAGGGGTGCCAACATGGGCGTCCTTAGAGTCGATCACCCTGATATTATGGAGTTCATCTACTGTAAGAATAATAACAAAGACCTTTCTAACTTTAATATCTCTGTCGGCATAACCGATGCCTTTACGGAGGCTTTAAAGGAGAAAAGGAACTATGATCTTCTGGATCCAAGGGATAATAGAAAAGTGGGCGAACTCAACAGCGCCGAAGTTTATGAAGCCATAGTGAAACAGGCGTGGGAAAACGGCGACCCGGGGGTCGTATTCCTGGAAAGGATCAACAGGGATAATCCCCTCCCTGAATTAGGTGAAATAGAGAGTACCAATCCTTGCGGGGAACAGCCCCTTCTTCCCATGGAAGCGTGCAACCTGGGATCAATCAATCTCGCCAAATATGTTATTGAGAAGGAGCAGCATCCTGCTATAGATTATGAAGGTTTAAAGGACATTATATGGTGGAGCGTCCGTTTCCTGGACAATACCATTGATATGTCAAAGTATCCATTGCCGGAGATAGATGAAATGGTTAAAGGCAATCGGAAGATAGGGCTCGGTGTAATGGGATTCGCCGACATGCTGTATCAATTGAAGGTACCATATAATTCCGAGATGGCACTGGAGATAGCCGAGGAGGTTATGGGGTTTATCCAGAAAGAATCCAATGATGCCTCTGTGTTTTTGGCTGAAGAACGTGGCGTTTTCCCTAATTTTGAAAGGAGCGTGTTCAGGGAAATGGAAGGGCATAACCGGAGAAATGCGACTATCACCACCATCGCTCCCACAGGGACATTAAGCATTATCGCCGGCTGTTCAAGCGGTATTGAACCTCTATTCGCGCTCAGTTTCATAAGGCGGGTAATGGAGAACGATGAGCTTATGGAAGTAAATCCGTATTTTGAAAAAGTGGCGAGGGAAAGGGGTTTTTACAGCCATGAATTGATGAACCGCATCGCAAAACAGGGTAGCATCAGGAATATAAAAGAGATACCGGAGGACGTCAGGGATATATTTGTAACCGCACACGACGTCAGTCCCGAATGGCATGTTCGAATGCAGGCGGCTTTTCAGAAATATACGGATAACGCGGTGTCAAAGACTGTAAACCTGCCCAAGGACGCGACCAAAGACGATGTGTATAAGGTGTACAATCTGGCGCGGGAGCTTGGATGCAAGGGTGTAACAATATACCGAGACGGAAGCAAAGAAAATCAGGTTCTTGTCTTTGACGACAAAGGGAAAAACGCCACGTCTCCCATGGACGATGTTAAAAGCCGCCCCGAAACCCTGGAAGGTTTTACAACCAAGATCGTCACCGGGATGGGTAACCTCTACGTGACCGTAACCGAGTTTAATGGTGAGCCCTTTGAAGTATTCGCGACTATCGGAAAATCCGGCAGATCGACAACCGCTAAGACGGAGGCTATCGGCCGCCTGGTTTCCCTGGCTCTCAGGTCAGGGATAAAGGTGGAGAAGATTGTTGAACAATTAAAAGGAATTGGAGGTGAACACCCCGTCTTTCAGAAGGACGGACTGGTTCTCTCCATACCGGATGCCATAAGCCGAGTACTTGAGAACAGGTATCTCAAAAATAAGGCCAACAAGAAGACGCCTAAGCACGAGAAAAGCCTGCTGGGTATGACCTGCCCGGAATGCGGCCAGACAATCAGCTTTGAGGAAGGCTGTATGACCTGCCACTTTTGCGGCTTTTCACAATGCGGGTAGTCTTTCCCCAACATTGGGTCCGCGATATTACCCTTTGCCGTACCCAACTACTTCTGTAATCTGGTGTTTCCCCTGGAATTCCAATAACTTGCTTTTCCTATCCTCCTGATATGGTATTGCTTCGCCTTGTGAACAGGTTATAGATCACAGGGACCACGTACATTGTGAAGATACCTGAGGCCAGTACCCCTCCCACTGATGCCAGGCCGCAGGCGTTTCTCATCTCGGCCCCGATCCCCTGTCCAATCGCCATGGGAAGCATTCCAAGGACCGCGGCCAGGGTGATCATCACAATGGGACGGAACCGGTCGCAGGCAGCCTGTATTATGCCCTTATGGCGGGGAACGCCTTGCTGGACCAGGTTATTAAACCGGTCCATGATCAGGATCGCGTTATTTACTACTATCCCCATGAGCATGACACCTCCCATGAGCGCAAAGATCTCGATGCTCTTCCCTCCCAGGGCCAGCCCGTAGAATATCCCAATCAGGGCAAGGGGAATTGTAACCAGGATCACAACGGGTTGTTTGAATGATTCCATAATTGCGGAAAGCGTGAGAATTACCAGGATAACCGCGATTATGGCTACTTCCAGTATCTCTATTTGACCTTCCCTCATGACTTCATACATGCCTTTGAAGGCGAAACTATAGCCGGGAGGCAATTC
>CAYUYB010000072.1:0-10143 GCA_964449025.1 uncultured Desulfobacteraceae bacterium | reverse complement strand
CAGGATATGCAGTATCTTCAGAAAGGCCGAATCAGAAGGTATCTCAATGACCCGGAATCCGGAAAAGGCGGTGAAGAGACTTGTGTTGAAAGAGGAGATGGAGCTTATCAGGCGAATGGAGGAATTCCCCTCTATTCTGGAAGATATATGTCTTTCTTTCGAAGCCCATCGCTTGACATACTTTCTGACTGAATTGGCCGCCCAATTTCACAGGTACTTTAACCTCGGCACAAAAGTCCCTGAAAATAGGATAGTGACAACTGATAAAGAGCTCAGTCAGGCGAGACTCATTTTGGCTGAAGCAGTCAGGATAGTTATAAGCACGGGTCTTGACCTGCTTGGCGTCAGCGCGCCCACAAGTATGTGAAAGGTTTAAGGTAAGGCAGTTATTCGGCAACAGGATATCCGAAATATGGTCAAAAAGAGATATAAGACAAAGGAAAAAACCGGGAGGCATATCATCGAGTTGACCTCCTTTTCCGCAATGCTTTGGGGGCTTTTCCTTTTCTTCCTGCTTATATGGGTCTTTGTGCTGGGGATCCTCGTGGGACGGGGGTTTCTCCCGGGAACAGTCACAACAGTAACAGAACTAAGGGAACAGATAAAAAGATTGCAAGATATTGTTAATAAAGAAGAATCCTATGAAGTAAGGCCGCCCGTGGAAACAGATAATGACCCTGAACTGGCTTTCTATGAAAGGCTTGCCGCCAAAAAAGAGGGAGTGAAAAACGACTGGAAACCGGAGACTGAGGACTATACCGGTCAGGAGGAGGAACTGCGCCCCTCAAAGCCATCACCATCTGCGGATAACCTATACACGGTGCAGATAGCATCCATTGGGGACAGGGCAAAGGCTGAAAAGATGGTAATAGATCTTATTGGTAAAGGGCATGACGCCTATTACTATGAGACCGACATAAAGGGAAACACATATTATCGAATCAGGTGCGGGAAATTCGAGAACAGGGAGGAGGCCTTGAAATATGCCCAAAGACTTGAGGAAGAAGAGGGCCTTAAGGGATTTGTCTCAAGGGTCGAATAGGATGATAATAAGGAAGGCCTTAATACAGGATGTAGGGGATATACACAAGCTGCTTGGAAGATATGCGAATCAGGGCCTTTTACTGGCCAGGTCTTTAAGTGAGCTTTATGATCACCTAAGAGATTTTTCCGTTATCGAGGATGTCTCTGGAGATATTATCGCCGTATGCGCCCTTGGTGTATCCTGGGAGGATCTGGGCGAAATAAGGTCCCTCGCTGTCACCGAGAATCATCAAAGAGAAAGATTGGGTACCATGCTGGTGGAAAGCTGTCTGAAAGAAGGGCTCTCACTCGGGCTAAAGAAGATCTTCGCCCTTACCTATGCGCCTGACTTCTTCGCCAGAATGGATTTCAAGATAATAGAAAAGTCTTTGCTCCCGCACAAGATTTGGGCGGATTGTCTTAAATGTCCCAAGTTTCCGGACTGCGATGAAATCGCGATGATAAAGGGGCTTGAAGGTCTAAATCCATAAAGATGTTTTACGATGGAGATTGCAATCCCCAAGATAAACGATATATACTGGTATCAACCCAATTTAAGAGGACAAACACATGTTTGGCATTGGATTGCCTGAATTTATAGTTATCATGATCATTGCCCTCATTGTTATAGGCCCGAATAAACTTCCGGATGCCGCAAGGGCACTCGGCAAAGGGATGAGGGAATTCAGGAAGGCAACACAGGATCTGAAGGACAGCCTTGATCTAGATGAGGGCATCCAGGATATCAAGCATGAACTGGCTGATACCATAAGCGGCATCGACAAGTCTTTGAACACCAAAGAATTTGGTGAAGCCGAACAGACGGAAGAGGGAAAGGAATCCCGGGAAGAACCAAGCGATGAAATCACCCGGGAACCCGAAACAGACGAGACGGATAAGATCCCACCATCGGAAGAACCGCCGGGAACCCAAGACACTGAAGGGGTTAAGAAAAGCCCGGAAACGGACAGCAGTAATATACCTAAGGAGTCCGAAGAGGAGAACCACCCCCGTAATGAATGAGGATGAAAAACAGCCATTCCTGAGCCATCTGGAGGAACTGAGATCAAGACTAATCAAATCTGCTATAGCTATCGGCGCTGGATTCGTCTTGTGCTACTGGTTCGCCGAAGAACTCTTCAAGATATTGATATCGCCATTGAAGGATAAGTTGCCGGAAGGTAAGGGCCTTATCTTTACAAACCTTCCAGAGATGTTCTTCATCTATCTAAAGACGGCCTTTATCGCGGGGATCCTATTGGCCACACCCGTAATCTTCTATCAGATGTGGAAATTTATCGCCCCCGGCCTATACCAGGATGAGAAACGATACGTCGTCCCCTTTGTTCTCTCCTCCACCATGCTTTTTGTGGGTGGCGCGCTTTTTGGATACTTTGTCGTCTTTCCCTTTGGTTTCAAATTCTTCCTGGGATATGCCACTGAGTACATCCAGGCCTTGCCCTCGGTTAAAGAGTATTTCTCCTTCTCCTCCAAACTTCTGCTGGCCTTTGGCATTGTCTTTGAGCTCCCGGTAGTAATCTTCTTCCTGTCCAGGATGGGGCTGGTGACTGTCCCCTTTTTAAAGAAGAATCGCAAATATGCCATCCTGGTAGCATTTGTCTTCGGCGCCGTTCTAACCCCCCCTGACGTGGTTACTCAGTGCATGATGGCCGGCCCGCTCGTGCTGCTATATGAGATAGGGATAATTGTGGCCACTATAGGAACCAAGAAAAGGGAACCCGAAGACGGGTAGGAAGGTGAAAAGAGGGGTAAACCGCTTTACCGGGGAGAGGAACGGAGTAAATGAAACCTGCTTCCGTAGACGGTCAGCAATACCGGATCTTTTTCCACCTCGCCCTGTTCGTCAAACGATATCTCCCCCGTGACACCCTCAAGGGGGCCATGCTCCAGGAGGGCCTGCCGCAAATCAATCCGGTCGCTTATAAAATTGTTGCTTAATATATCCTTAATAAATCTCATGGTGTCATAGCCGTTCGCGGCCAAGGCGCCGGGTTCCGATTCGAAACTCTCTTTATAAGACTCAACAAAGTCTCTGACGATCTCGGAATCATTTCCCGGGAAAAAACCGGCGGGAAACATGGCACCTTGGATATAACCCCCCGCCGACCCCAAGAGTTCGTCTGAGAGCCAGAGGCTTGTCCCCAGGAAGGTTACGTTAAAGACATTATAGAAAGGGAATTGAGGGGCTACCAGGGCTACCTGCTCTGGACTATCCGGGATGAATACGGCATCAAAGTCCATGATCGGTTCCGGACCTTCTTCTTCCTTCGCGCCATCATCTTCCAGTACGCCTGTACGGACCGCACTCTCCCTAATCTCCTCCTCTTCCTTCTTGAAAAGACCCTTTATATCTTCCTTCGTCGCAATTATATTCCATGGCTCATCCTGCCAATAATGACTGTATTCCTTCTCCTCCAGGGTCTCGATGATCTTCATGGTTTCGAGCCTCCGCGATACTGATTCAGGTCTGGGATAATAGAGGCCAACCATCTTCTTGATGCCGTCAGCAAAATCAGTCTCGCCGGCCTCATACGATTCAACGGCGGTTATTGACCCTCCCATCTCTTCGACCCTGTCCCAGAATAGATTCATGAAAAATCTGCCATAGGTATTTTCAGGATAAAAGATCCCGAAGGTCTTCATCCCCATATCTTTCATGCATTTATTCAAGACAGCCTCCACCTCTTTTGACGGGGTCAGATAATTACGGAATACCATATCCCCTTCACTGGTAATATCCTGTTTTTGGGTAAGGCTGACGATAGGCAGGCCCAGGTCCTGCGCCCTCTTTACCGCGGCGGTCGATTCCGCGCTCGCAAGGGGACCTATGATAGCCATGACTTTGTCCAGATCCGCCAGAGCTTCGACACCAGCAATCGCATCCTCTTCGTTGCCTTTTGTATCCCTGATCACCAGTCCTATATCCGGCTCCATTCCCGATTTATTAAATAGACCCATCCCGAGCTCAATGCCTTTCAGGACTTCATCTCCATAGATGGCAAACGGACCGCTTAAGGGTAGAAGGCATCCCATCGTAACACTGCCCGTGACATCTCCCGTTTTCTTTCCCTGGCCTCTGTATATCTTATCAAGCAGCTCCACGCCGATATTAAGCCAGCGTTGTTCCTGCGAAGATCGAACAAGGAGCAATGCAAACTCCTTGGCATCATCAAATCTGTCCTCTTCCAGAGAAAGCTCGGCAAGCCGTCGATATATTACGGGAGTATAATCTCCCCCTGAATCGTATACAGCCATCTCTTCAAGCTCGACCAGCGTGCTGGAGCCAATCAGATCAATTATAAGGGCATCTATATCACGCTCCTGGTCAACCTCCCGATATCCCATAACCGGCGGGATATCGGCCGCGTCGACCCACCGGCGGAAGGCCTCTGCCCTGTCTCCCATTGCCCTATAACTATTCCCCAGGAGAATCAAGATCTCACCTTTTAAAGGGTCGCCGGGATACATCTCAAGCCATTCCAGGGCCTCTGAGACAGAGTCTTCAAAATCTCCCATGCGGTAGAAGACCCTTACTAAATCATACTTCGCGGCGGGGGCCTGAGGATGATCAGGATATTCTTCCAGCATCCTCTTCAAGGAGGACACGGCCGCTTCATATCTTCCATCCTTAAGATCCTGCTTGGCCCTGTCATAGATCTCCGGTACAGACGGTTTCCCTTCAGGACCTATACCAACAAGCACCTTCGGCTGGCATGAGGACAAAAAAAAGGCTATTACCACCGCCAAGGCGGTAACAGCCTTTCTAATTACCTTGAGTTCATCTATCACTTTTGGACTTCCTCAAAATCGGCGTCAACCACATCATCATCCTTGGATTTCTCCGTGCTTTCCCCCGCACCTGAGGCAGCGCCCGCAGCCTGCTCTGCCGACGCCCTGGAGTACATCGCCTCTGCGAGTTTGTGGGACGCTTGAGTCAATTCCTCTGTCAATCGTTTTATCTCATCCACGTTGTCACCTTCCATGGCCTTTTTCAAATTCTCTATTGCCTTGTTGATATCCGCCTTAGCGGACTCGTCCAGATTCACTCCCTCTTCCTTGAGGGATTTTTCCGTTGTATAGATCATTGAGTCGGCCATGTTGCGCGCATCTGCCAGCGCCCTCCGGTTCTTGTCCTCTTCCGCATGCATCTCCGCATCCTTCACGAGTTTTTTAATCTCCTCTTCGGAAAGTCCACTGGAAGCGGTTATCTTGATGGACTGTTCTTTCCCGGTTCCCATATCCTTGGCTGACACGCTTACGATACCGTTAGCGTCTATATCAAAGGTGACTTCAATCTGCGGTATCCCTCTGGGTGCGGGAGGAATTCCAACAAGCTGAAACCGGCCCAGAGTCTTGTTATTGGCGGCCATCTCACGTTCACCTTGAAGCACGTGGATCTCAACGGCAGGCTGATTATCGGCCGCGGTTGAAAATATCTGGCTCTTCTTGGTGGGTATGGTGGTGTTTTTCTCGATCAGTTTGGTGAATACCCCGCCCAGTGTCTCGATCCCCAGAGAGAGGGGCGTAACATCCAGCAGCAGGACATCCTTCACATCTCCGGTCAAAACCCCGCCCTGGATCGCGGCGCCTATGGCCACTACCTCGTCAGGATTAACTCCCTTATGCGGTTCCTTTCCGAATATCTCCTTAACCTTTTCCTGGACCTTCGGCATCCTCGTCATTCCGCCTACAAGGATAACGTCGTCGAGTTCACTGGCTTTTAGGCCAGAATCGTTAAGCGCTGTCTTGCAAGGTCCTACCACCTTTTGGATCAAGCCATCTACCAAGGCCTCCAGTTTCGACCTGGTCAATTTAATATTAAGGTGCTTCGGGCCGTTGGCGTCAGCGGTGATAAAGGGAAGGTTGATATCGGTTTCCATGGAACCGGACAATTCCATCTTGGCCTTTTCAGCTGCCTCTTTGAGCCTCTGAAGCGCCATCCTGTCATTTCTAAGATCTATGCCGCTGTCTTTTCTAAACTCGTCAGCCAGAAAATCGAGCACCCGCAGGTCAAAGTCTTCTCCACCCAAATGGGTGTCGCCGTTTGTCGCCTTAACTTCAAACACCCCATCCCCTATCTCAAGGATAGATATATCAAATGTCCCTCCGCCAAGATCAAAGACAGCTATCTTTTTGTCTCCTTTTTTATCAAGTCCATAGGCGAGAGAGGCGGCAGTAGGCTCATTGATAATCCTTTCCACTTTGAGACCGGCGATTCGTCCGGCATCCTTTGTGGCCTGCCTCTGGCTATCATTGAAATAGGCCGGCACTGTAATAACAGCCTCCGTCACTGTCTGCCCGAGATATTCCTCCGCTGTCTGTTTCATCTTCTGCAGGATCATAGACGATATCTCCGCAGGGCTGTAATCCTTATCCCTGATGTCCACATGCACATCCCCATTAGACGCCTTCATCATCTTATAAGGAAGGACCTTGATGTCTCGCTGTACCTCTGCCGAATCATATTTGCGGCCTATAAGTCTTTTAACGGCAAAAATGGTATTATCCGGATTGGTAATAGCCTGCCTTTTGGCTATCTGGCCCACCAGTCTCTCTCCCTTGTCGTTGAAAGCGACTATGGAAGGTGTCGTTCTGCTTCCCTCCGCGTTCGCAATAACAACTGGATCACCCCCTTCCATGATCGCTACGCATGAATTAGTTGTTCCAAGATCAATTCCAATAATTTTACCCATTTTTACCTCCTTGTTTACCTTCCCTGTTTTTTGTCCTCACATCCTCTGTCAAAGGCCTCTTCTTCACGGCTCTGTTTACCATCGGACTTGCCCTTACTCAGAACCACCATGGCCGGCCGAATCAACCGCTGATTAAGTGTGTAGCCCTTCTGGAACTCATCCAGGACTACACCGGCCTCAACATTCTCATCTTCCTGCTCGCATACGGCATGATGGAAGCATGGATCAAACGGTTTCCCCTTCGATTCCACCTCCTCCAGTCCGGATTTTATCAGGGTGTCCTTGAGACCCTTAAGCGTCAGTTCCACGCCTTCTCTAAGGGCGTAAATCGAATTTTCTTCCTTGGCATGGGATATGGCCTTTTCCAGGTTATCCATTACCGGCAGTAATTCCTTGATCAATGTCTCGTTGGAAAATTTGACCCATTCCTCTTTCTCTTTCTTGTTCCTTTTCAGGATATTATCGATCTCAGCCTGAGCCCGCAGATACCGCTCGTAATATTCCTCTGATTTATCCTTCAGATCCTTCAGTACTTGGAGTAGTTCCGTCTTGGTCATCTTCTCCGGGGTTTTCTTCCCCGCCTTGGCCGCCTTTTCCTCATCCCCTGACTCCTCCTCCGGAATCCCTGATTCTTCCTCAGACACGTCCTCTATTTCGTCAAATGTCTCTTCAACAGGCTTCTCTGTCATGGCTAAAGATCTATTCGCTCCTACTATTTGATAATATCACAATATTTTACCACCCCGCCCCAGCTTCTCTTGATGCCCAATATGTGTATTAATATAAGATAGCCCCGGATCTAATGGATACCAACAGGTAACGACCGTGGATCCATTAAAATATCCACGTCAGCCGGGGACGACATCGCACCGTAGCAGGTGATCATTCGCGCATTCAACCACTGGCGCGCACATGGTATTGTTCAGAGACGGATAAAAACAGGCCCAAAGATTAAGGCACAAATATCGGGTTTGTGTTATCCGCTTTAAGAATTCAGTGATACGTTAACCATCGGGCAAGTCCTTGTCAAGGCAGGGGCCGGGAGAACCTGTTATTTAAAAATCCCTTCCAGCAGGTTATGAAATCTTCCACATCTATGGAACTATTATCCCTTTCCTTGGAATAAAAATCCTTATATCTCCGCATCCCTTCGATATTGGCTTCCGCTATCAGGGATAATTCCTCGATTAATTCAGGGGCATATTCTCTGGTAAGTCTTCTAGTTTCCGAATCCTCCTTGCCAGTGGGCTTTATAAACAGGCCGTCAGCCTCGGCCCTGAAAATGGCAACCGCGTCTTTTATCAATGATTTTCTGGTATAAAAAACACCAGGGATACCAGGATAATTTGTCCTGACCAGCCGGAGATTCTCCAGACCATATTTTCTGTTCTGACCTATTCGGTTACAAACCATCTCAAACATGGCTCGCCAGCTGTCCACTATGGTAAAAAGCCTCTTGAGGTACTCGTTGTTCCTGTTTTCCCCGCAGTCATCAAGCCCTTTATAGACATAATCCAGGGTATTAAACCGGGATTCCATATCTTCCAGCTCCTCTTTCGGGGTAAGGTAAGGATCGGACACATCCACGTCCTGCCCCCAAAGATCAAGCAGAAAGACGCCCGGGAGTTTTCCCCTCAACATGTCCTTAGCCTCCATAAATGTGCGGGCCTGTACAAAGGTAATTTCAGGGGCACAAGGGGCTATCTCATTCCGTATAAGATCATGTTCAAAATTCGAGTCATCTATAAAACATATGATAGGATCCATATAGAGCCCCTTGCATTGAATCACTCCCCGCCTAATCAAGGCCCCTGCCTGTTAATCTCTCCAGGGCTTCCACATATTTCTCCCTGGTCTTTTTGATGATTTCATGGGGCAGTTTGGGGGGTGGTGGTCTTTTGGGCCAGTCAAGGCTGTTCAGATAATCTCTCAGATATTGCTTGTCAAAACTCTTCTGAGGGCCTCCCGGACTGTAAGTATCCATCGGCCAGAATCTTGATGAATCAGGTGTCAACACCTCGTCGATCAGGATGAGACGGCCGTCTTCAAAACCGAACTCAAACTTGGTATCCGCTATAATAATCCCCTTTTCGGAGGCCAGATTGCGTCCGAACTCGTATATCTTCAGACTAAGATCCCTAACCTCCTCCGCCGTTTTCCTTCCCAGCGCCGCTACTACGGATTCAAAGGGCACGTTCTCATCATGTTCGCCCCTTTCAGCCTTCGTGGAGGGTGTGAATATGGGGGCAGGCAATCTGTCCGACTCTTTCAGACCCTCAGGCAAAGGAATACCGCATATACCGCCCTTTTCCTGATATTCAATCCATCCGGACCCTGAGACATAACCCCTTACGATACACTCCACCGGCAAAGGCTCGGCCTTTTTCACCAGCATGCTTCGTCCTTCCAGCATGTCCCTGTATTTCCTGCATTCCGCGGGATATTCATCGGGGTCCGCTGATATGATATGATTTTCCACAACCGGCTTGAGTTTATCAAACCAGAACAAAGAGATAGCCGTCAGGATCCTGCCCTTGTCAGGGATGGGATCATCCATGACAACATCAAAGGCGGACATCCGATCGCTTGCCACGATCAGGAGATTACCGTCGACCTCATAGACGTCTCTTACCTTGCCCCGTTTGACCAGTTGCAGATCACTCAAATCCGATCTGATAACGATGTCTCCGGACATCTCTGTCTCCTTTTTAGGTTTTAGCTGTTAGCCATTAGCTATTCTTTTATACATCAGGGATTACCTTTCAAAAACCGTCATGACCGGAAGTCACGACTGTTCTGAAAAAGACGAAATGTGAACAAGGCTTCAAGGCTTGTAGGAGTCTAGGAGTCAAGTCTTATCCTTCTCCCTTTGACCCCTTGAACCCTTATATTCTCTCATAATTTCCTATATAGATGTGCTTGTCAAGCATCATAAAGGACACAGATGGGTGTTCCGGTTAATTAGGACGTAAAGCATCAAATGAAGGCCCCTGAGTCCTTAAATCCTCATTTAGCTATAAGCTATCAGCTATTAGCTTTCAGCTTTCTCTCTTCACCTTTTTCTCTCCTTGCCCCGCCTGCCGCATTAAATCTGGTGTATTTATTTAATTGGGGTCCTATTTCCTCTTTACTATGTTCTTGACTACCCCGGCCCACCATCTTCTCACGCCGACGTGTCCCGCCATAGCCCTAAGTCCCTCGATAAACTCACGATCGTGCGCTTGTCGAACGGCCTTCCGGTCACCGCCATTCTTTTCAAGGCAACATCTATCACGTTCAGTGGACGTGGCCTCATTTTCAAGGGTTTGGTAAACCCTTTCCTTGTAGCAACGTCATATTCTGCCAGGGGTACTGGCAGGGCAAACCCTTGAAAATCAGCCCACCGCGTACCCTGGGTGGAATTCTT
>CAYUYB010000071.1:0-10272 GCA_964449025.1 uncultured Desulfobacteraceae bacterium | reverse complement strand
ACGTCCATAAGAAACTAAGAAACTTCTTTAGATTTATATTCTTGTGTAAAGTTTCTTAGTTTCTTATGGACGTCCCCTATTCCAAAATGGCAATATTGCCAAATCCGGTAAATAGCAATAAAATAACTACAATCTAAACCCTGCTATCTTTTATCTTGGAGGATATTACCATGCATCGGAAATTGACACTTTTTTCCTTCATTTTTATTTTAACGGCTTTAACAGGTGTTAACGCCATCGCGATCGCGCAGCCTTCAGATGCGGTTCTTAAAGTTCGCCAGCGGTTTTTGGACGCGGAGATTAATACACTAACCTTTCATAATATAGATGAAATCTTCGAAACCAGAAAGGTATCGACGGATGGGTCTGTTTGGAATATTCCGATAAAGCCGGTACCCCTCGACTTTTCGTATGAATATAACGGAAAGACTTTTCCGGCATCGGATTTCGCTGAACGCACTTATACTAATGCAATGCTGATTATTAAAGATGATATGATAGTCTTTGAGCGTTATTTCAATCAAACAAATGAAAATACTCATTTTCTTTCAATGTCAGTCGCTAAATCGATTACGTCCATTTTAGTGGGTGCGGCGATCACAGATGGCGCTATCGCATCGGTTAATGACCCCATTCTGAAATACATTCCTGAGCTCAAAGGAAGCTGTTATGGCGATGTTACAATTCGTCAAGCGCTAATGATGAGGTCAGGCTGCAATTGGGATGAGAGATATGATTTTAACAAACCCACTCCCATGTCGGAACTTCATAATGGCGCTATTGTTGAAAACCGAATTCGCTTCACATCTCCCGCGCTATCTATGAAAAGCATTCACTCCCCCGGAAGACACTTTAACTATTCAACGGTTGAGACCGGTGTCCTTGGTTGGGTCGTTGAGCGTGCGGTCGGTAAGCCCATAGAAGATTATATGGCCGAACGATTGTGGCAAAAAGCGGGGATGCAGTCTTATGCTTTTTGGATCGCCGATGGCAAGCCCGGTGAAGGAAGGATTGTAAATGGAATGGGCTTTAACGCGGTACTTCGTGACTATGCGCGCATCGGATTAATGATGTTACATAATGGCGAAGCAAACGGTCAACGAATTCTGCCACACGCATGGGTCAGTGAATCAACTATTCCTGATAAATCCAACGAACCGATCGCCCCAGGCTTTTCTTTGGGGTACCAGTATCAGTGGTGGACGCTTACAGACTCTTATGCCTACATTGCAATTGGTCTGCAAGGACAGTATATCTATATTGATCCAGCCTCAAACAGTGTTGTAGTTAAACTGAGTTATTTTCCGCCTGGTGAGGAAGAAGCCGAGAATGAAACTTTGGCTTTCCTGCGCGCGGTTTCAAAATGGCAGCCGTGAAATAAGGGGGGACGTCCACTATTCCACCCTTTGTCGCCCGGTGGGTGAGAGTGATTTTGTGTGTGATTGATATGCACTATCTGCTATCAAATGCCTTTAATCAGTCCCCTAATTTTTTATTTTCTCTGAAAACATGCCGTTAAAAAATAAATAATTGACAAAATAAACGTGTTAATATATAACTATAACAAATTTTCAACTGCATCTTTGCCAGCTTTTCAATCCTTATATATAATTTGTCTATTTATAACCAAATATAGATGAGGATAATATTATATGATTCGATTTGCAACAAAAGAGCTTGACGCATGGCTAAAAAATCCTGACCGGAAACCTTTGGTAGTAAGAGGTGCGCGCCAGGTCGGCAAGACCTGGCTTGTACGAGATTTTGCCGTTCGGAACAATCTCGAACTGATCGAACTGAATATGGAAAAATTCCCAAATATGGCAGACCTTTTTTCGGAGAATAGCCCAAAGAAGATCCTTAAAAATATTGAAGCAGAGTTAGCCGTGAAGATCAAGCCCGAATCATCCTGTCTTTTTTTAGATGAGATTCAAGCCGCGCCCGAGCTTTTTTCTAAACTCAGGTGGTTTAAGGAAGATATGCCAGAACTTCCAGTTATCGCTGCGGGGTCTTTACTGGAATTTGCTTTTAACAAATCACAGTACAGCATGCCTGTCGGGCGCATTACGTATGCTTATCTTGAGCCCATATCCTTTTTTGAGTTCATGCTCGCCTCCGGAAACGAAGCGCTTTATCAGAAGATACTTTCTTTGGGCCCAAAAGAAATGGTACCCCAAAGCCTGCATTCTAAGGGCATGAATCTTTATCATCAATATTGCCTTGTAGGTGGAATGCCTGAGTCAGTACAGGCCTGGGTGGAGCATGAAGATCTGCAGGCATGCATAAAAATCCAGCATGATCTCCTTACCACATATAGGGATGATTTCCACAAATACGGCGGTGAAATGGATGCCAGGTTGCTGAACAGGATTCTGCTTTCTGTTTCAGAACAGCTTGGCGGCAAGTTTGTCTATAGTATGGTCGATCCGGGTGTGAAGACACCTATTATTAAAAAGGCTCTTATGATGTTATTTCAGGCAAAGGTTTGTTCGAAGATCGCGCATACAAGCGGGACCGGACTGCCTTTAGGGGCGGAATCGAATGAAAAGTTCTTTAAAGCCCTGCTTGTTGATGTGGGCCTGGTCTCCGCGCAACTCGGACTTTCAATGGAGAAACGCGCAAGAGTGGACAAGATGGTTTTCTCAAATAAAGGGGGCATTGCTGAGCAGTTTGTAGGCCAGCAGTTACGTGCATCCTATAGCCCACTTCTTGATCCCCTGCTATATTATTGGCAGAGAACAGGCGGACGCCTTGGTGAAATAGATTATATCATCCAGCACGGAAATAAAATTATACCCATTGAGGTCAAGTCAGGCGCTGCAGGAAGCATGAAATCTCTGCATCAGTTTATGGCCGAAAAAAATCTTACACTTGCGGTTCGTTTTAATGCGAACCCGCCGTCAGTTGATGAATTGAAAATCAAGACGACATTGGGCCAACCTGTTGAATACCGTCTACTTTCACTCCCCCTTTATCTCGCAGAGCGCGTCGGAGTTTTTATAGATCAAATATTGGGATAAAAGTAAAATGGTGGTTTACAGGAAAAGAGTTATTAATACATTATTTTCCTAGGATAATCATATTTTGACATAGTTAGATTTATAGGCTAATATTCCAGTCAATTGAACTTCCCGCTACAATTGACGTGATGTCTTTACATTAAAATCTGAATCCGCCAATTCATGTCACATTTTTGATCATCTTGTTTTACTGGTATTAATAAACCTGAAAGAGAAGGTGATCCAATGACGGAAAAACGTGTGAAACGCAAAATCAGCGCCATTCTCAGTGCCGATGTGGCAGGCTATAGCCGCCTTATGAGTGAAGATGAGGTCTCGACTGTGCGGACCTTGGAGGCGTATCGCAAAGTGATATCTGATCTCATTGAGCAGTTCCGCGGGAGAGTGGTTGATTCCCCCGGAGATAACCTGTTGTCTGACTCTTCCAGTGTAGTGGATGCTGTGCAATGTGCTGTTGAGATCCATGAAGTGATAAGGGCCAAGAATGAGGAACTGTCTGAGAATCGCAGAATGCTCTTTCGGATCGGTGTAAACCTTGGATATGTGATTGAAGAAGAAGATCGAATCTACGGTGATGGAGTGAATATAGCTGCCCGGCTTGAAGCCCTCGCAGATCCCGGTGGAATATGTGTCTAAAAGACGGCCTTTGATCACATAGAGAGCAAGCTACCTCTGAGTTACGAGTTTCTGGATGAGCAGATAGTTAAAAAGATTGCCAAGCCCGTGGGTGCCTACAAGGCATTAATGGAGACAAGGTTTGTCGATGCAAAAACAAAACGCGAAGATAAGGCTGTTTCCCTTTGGCGAAGAAATAAGGGGGGACGTCCCCTATTCCACTGCTCCGGCACGTGGGGCATAGACCACAAGATACCGGGGCCGAGTACCGCCAGGAATTTGCGACTTGAATGTTCCATCCTTTCGATTCCTTTAACTTAGCCGGGCAGGATTACGCCTTGTTTTTTAAGACTGGCCTGTAAAGCCTTGATATCAATCTTTCTTAAGTCCGCACCACTGCTTATGGATTGTGCCGCCGCAGTTCCCGCTGCTTCTCCAAGGGCGATACAGTGCGGTATCAGGTTGAAATAATCGTTGACAATAGCCTCAGATGCGAATGCGCGACAGGCAACAAGCATATTATCCACATTGCGCGGGATCATACAGCGATAGGGTATGTATGTTACAGGACATTTTAAAGAATCCCTGCCACGATCCACATCAGGGAATATTGCAATGGTGTCTTCAAAGGGTTCATTTGTGTTCATGTCTTTTTCAGTTACTACGTATTCACCAACAACCCGTCTGCCGCCACGGGTGCCGAGTTGAGGATTGGAAAGCACAATAAAGCTGTTTTCAAAACCGGGAATATTCTTCTTGTAATAGTCGTGGGTTATCAGCATCTCTTTCCGGCCTAAAAACTCTACCCGGGTAAGTTCCTCGACATCATATTGACAGGAATTAGCGTAACGGGGAAAGAACCAGACCACGTGCTCCTGGTTTTTCAGATTGCTGGTAAGAAATCCGGGGTTGCCTCCTAGTTTTGTAACCTCACGCATTTGATCGTCCAATTCCTTTGGATGCGAGTTCCGGAAATCCTGATATTTTTTCAGGTCAACGTTATCTATCCAGTAGGAAAAGGACAGGTTTGCAATCCTCATTGTGCGTTCAATATCACTGTTAAAGCCGGCCCCTGAATAGGGCAATAAGTCCCCATCGCCCGTGGAATCGACGACGACCTTTGCCAGTACAGCCTGCCTGCCCGATTTACTCTCAAAGATGACACCCTTGACCTTTTTGCCGTCCATAACCGGTTCCGTGCCCCACGAATGGAGATATGTCTTAACGCCGGCTTCTTCCACCATGTCTTGCAGTATGCATTTTGATATCTCGGCATCAATGTGCACAGAGTATATTACCCTTTGCTCTCTTACATTAAAAAAGGAACGGTCCTGGTAATAGGAGACAAGCTTCTTGTCGTCTGAACCCCAGTGTTCCTTTTTCGGGTAATCAGCCGCTTTCCTGAGATTTAGCCGGTCTATCCATTCCTGAGTAATACCGGCTATCTGTTGTTTGCCGCTAAAGTCGCTCAGGTTCGGGATAATGGTAACCAGTCCACCGGTGCCCATACCTCCCAGGTGCTCATATCTTTCAATAAGAATCGTATCAGCTCCGTTTCTTGCTGCCGCCACAGCCGCCCCGATACCCCCGGGGCCGCCGCCTACAACCACAACATCCGCTGCCCGGCAGACGCGGGTCTCCCTGGCGGATTCTCTGATTATCTTGCCCGATATCTTGGGAGGTAAATCTTTTGATCTGGCGATCGTAGGAAGTGTTAAACCTCCCGCGCCAATAGCAAAGGCGGCTGCCCCCTTCAAAGTTGTATTCTTAACGAACGCGCGGCGGGTAATTCCATTTCTCACTTCTTTCGACAATTTCATTGCAACCTCTCCTCCCTGAAAATAATTCTTTTCTAATAAAGACCCTATTATTTTATTCGTTCTTTCCCCTCAGCAATGCAAAATAGCCATCGATTACCTTAAGCCTGTCCAGGATAGGCAAAGGTCGGGTACCGGGTGCCCCGTCGAACACCATCACTTTTTGACCGTCCTCTGCAAAAGCCCGCCACTCGGGCAGACCCGGGCCGTTCGGATCACCGGACCTGGCAAAGTTGACCCAGTAGGTGCTGATCATGTCGGATAGTTTCAAATCCTCCTGTCCAGGCGCTGTGGGTCCGCCCAGTGTCTGGAAGGCATAGGGGACATCGCTGCCATGGCCTGAGCCTCCTTCTGGTGAATTGGGATGGTAATCGAAGTAATATTGGAATGCCTTGCCTTTTCCTTTCCGGGATTGAAGACGTGACCATGTCCAGGTATTCCAGCAAAAGGAGCTGTCGTTCCTTATATCCCTTGAGGACTTTGTTGCCTCGGCTTCGGTTGAATGGAGATATACGCTGAGAATGGCATCTGCATAAGAACCATATTGCGATCTGATCTGATTTTCAAATTCTTCCGGAGTTATGTTCTGATTCCCTCCGAATGATCCCGTCTCGTCCGAGGTATGCCCCAGTAAGACGGGCGTGTCGTTAAAACTGCCTGACTCATATAATGAATAAAGGTCGTTGGAAATAACATAAACATCAGCTGCAGGCCGGAAACGCATGCCTCCCATTCCGCCTGTCAGGGCTTTCTGGATATCTTCTGCGCTTAATGCACGTGCTGTGTTGATGTCAGCGACTCCCAGCGTTTTTAAAAATACTTCGCCATTCTGTTCCGCCAGATCAAGAGACGGCATTCCCAGCCCGATGCCTGTCTGATTTTCTGTCTGAAGGGGTGTAAATGATCCCCCGCTCATGCAGATGGCTCGATGGAAAAGGCCATTCGTGAGCGGGGAGGCAGCCAGCAGGCTGATCGCAGCGCCGCCGGCCGAGTGGCCGAAAATAGTCACGTTGGAAGGATCGCCTCCGAATTTAGCAATATTCTCTTTTACCCATTTTAGTCCTTCGATCATGTCCTGCATTCCGTATGTTCCGGACCCATGACCGCTTTCCTGGCTGAGTTCCGGGTGTGCAAGGAATCCGAAAGGACCAAGTCTGTAGGCGACGCTGACCAGGACCACTCCCTTTTTAGCGAAACCTGTTCCATCATACATGGGGGTACTGGTGGAACCGCCGCTATAGCCGCCTCCATGGACCCAGTAGATGACAGGGATCTTTTCGTTCACTTTTTTTGCGGGAGTCCACACATTCAGGTACAGGCAGTCTTCGCTGACCGGCGCGGTGTTACCCATTGAATTAGGGGCCTGCATGCAGGCATCACAGAATCCATCGGCCTTTTTGACGCCTGCCCAGGGCTGCACGGGACCTGGCGCCTTCCAGCGCAAATCTCCGACCGGCGGCGCGGCAAACGGGATCCCTTTGTAGGAAAAAATGCCGTCCTGCTCGACACCTTCGATTATACCCCCGGTTACTTCAACCATTGTTGTCAGAGGTAAAGCTTCACTTACCTCAGCCTTTGCTGCCGGAGTAGTGCTTTCCTCGACCTCAGTTTTTTGAGGTGAAGAATCACAGGCAATGATAAATAAAGACAAAGACAGTAACGCTATAAAACAATTTGAATGTTTAATTCTCATATGAAAACCTCCATTAAAAAATAAATATACAATGTTTTATTTCGGAATGTCCCAGATTAAGGTAGTGAAATATGTCCTCTCTTGACAAAACATTTTATCTGATTAGAATTTATTTGCAATCACGATAAGAGGCTTAGCCAAAAGGTCCCGTCCTGCGGTGATGCCTCTTTTTTTATATATATTCTAGCTTATGTCTTAAGTCTGTAACAAAATTCATTTGTGCGGCAAATTCTCTTAACAACTCAGAGTAAGCATATCGATTTGGAATCACTATTCTTCCTGATTTCCCGACCTTTTTAGGTGTTTAATAAGACAATATTAATCTCCATCGCCCGCAACAATGATCGCCCTATTATAATTGGGTATTTCCAAAATTGTATGCAGCACTAATTCTGCATCAACATTTCCTTTTGGCTTTCCAGATGGTAGAAACATTGTGGGTTTGAACACAGGTATGTATCCCTCGTTTTGTAATGATGTATAAAGTTGTTGGCTGGTTGCCATAAAACCTATGAATATGAAGGCCTTTGCTACTTTATGTTTGTGCTTTAAATATATCCTAAATTTTGCCCAATCAAGTTTCCAACCTTGATCTTGAATTGAAAGGTTCAGATTCCGGCTATCAATAAAGGCATGGTTCTTTAACGATTGATTTTGTATTTTGGACTTTTCAATGACTTATTTAAATTAATTGTTAAAATACTATATGTTATTGAACAATGTAAACAAAAACCCCACCTAAAAAGACGGGGTAAATTCTTTGAAAATTGCGGTCCCTGGTCCAGACCGTATTGGACAAAGTGATACGTTCGTTCAGGGAACGAACCCTGCGTAACCTTGAAAGCAATCTACATCGTAGGGCCTGTTCCCCGAACAGGCCGCAAGTGGATTCCCCGGTTCCCGGATCAAAGCCTGTCCCGGACGCCGATCCGGGATCCAGGACAGGCAAGCGCGAATTTTTAGGGGTATTGCGCTATATCATCAAGTATTTCGACATAGGATGGAAAGGGGGAGCGTGCATAAAAAAACTAAATAACTCCAATATTCGATCGGCCGAGGGCAAATCTTCTATGTTTCATCTGCAAAAAGGCCAGCTGTTCTCATATCACAGGCAGGGAATCGCACCTTATCAGAAATTGATGACCTTATCCGTTTCGACAATCAATTCCGTCAGTTTATCAGTGCCCGCGATCTCGCCATATGAGAACTCGACCTTGGGATTTCCTTTCTCGTCGCAGAGCCCTCTGCCCACGGCACAGGATTGCCCGATATATACGGGGATCTTACTGTTTAGGGTGAGAGAGAGGAAGAATTCCTCAAAAGGCGAAAGACCGCACCCCTGGACATTCTCCTGAACCCCCTCCATCATCAGATAGACCGCGTCATTGAGCAGGAATATGGTAACATCCTGGCCCTTATCCACCAGGGACCTTGCCACCATAAAGGGAACGGTTGACGGCCCGGGATCTCCTGGGCCACTGTTGACGAGGATCAGTATCTTTTGTGCCATGGTTCTTTATCCTTTCTCTTGTGTTTTGATTCGTTAACTCCTGCCTGTATAGACTTAATTTCAGACACTCAAAGATTAAATCAGCCTGATAAAGTAGATACCCACGGGTAACCCCGTGCCGCTGTAACATTACGGAGTCTCCACTTTTACCAGCAACGCCTTCATCCATTGGCGAACACCAGTGGTACTCGGTTATAATACTGATAGTCAAACAATTTTACAAGTCATTATTGTCCTTGTCCCGGCCTCCCTTCCCGGCGCGCGGATCTATTATCCTCACATTCCATCATCCTTCGCAAGACGTCCATGGCGTCGGAAAAACTGTCCTCACAGTTGCTCAGGAAACGGGGCCGCAGGCGGTGCGCCAGTGATATGGTGTCCTCCTCCCGGTCGGGTATAAGTAGAACAAGGCGAAGGTCCTGGAGCAGATCTCCAAAGGAAACGATACGCAACAGCTCTTCCCTGTTCCTTGCTCGAAGGAGTATGATCGTGCGGTGGTCGCATAATCGATGTATCCCCCGCGTCAGATCCTCTATTGATCCGTATATCTCCAAGCTGTCCTCAGGGACTAACGTCTCCAGCATACCCCTAATCTGCGTTCCGCGGTAATCCATGATGCTTGAATAGAATAAGATCTTCACCGGACACCACCCCTCATCCATTTAACGCCGATCACATCCCTATGACTTATGTATGGATATAAAACAAAAAGCATGCCATCATCGGGACAAAAACAGATTTTATGTTTTATTTAAAATAGTTAGCCTGCTTTTCCCATGTCGAACCCATAAGGGATCTCTCGCAAATCTGTCCACTTAAAAAAGAAAATGTCTTATTAGAAAGGAAAATGTCTTGCCGGGGCGGATTGTAAATGAGGCGAGGGAACAGGGGTAATCACCCCCGACGGGATATGTCGTGCTTCTTGAGAAGCCCGTAAAGCCGGGAACGAGAGAGGCCGGATACTCTGCATGCCTCTTTGATATTTCCCTTTGTATGGGCCATGAGTTCCGCAAGATATAGCTTCTCCGCCTCCACGATGGCGGATTCCCTGCGCTCATGGAAGGTCATAAGGCTACTTTCTGAACCTGGAGCAACAGATTGAAGGAATTCCGTTCCCTTTTCTTCTTCTCCTAAATAACCCCGTTTTACCTTGATTCGCATCTCCGCCGGGAGATATGTCGAGAACAGGGTCGGACTCTCTCCGGATGCCACAATGGCGCGTTCCAGCGTGTTGACCAACTCCCGCACATTGCCTGGCCAGTCATATTTGAGCAGCGTATCCAGAAACTCGGAGGCGACCCCCTTTATGCCTTTTCCGTAGCGGCTGGATATCTTGCTCAGATAATAGGAGACCAACTCCTTGATGTCTTCCGGGTGCTCCCGCAATGGGGGTATGTGGATGGACAAGGTGCGAAGCCGAAACAGGAGGTCATTGCGAAACCGGCCTTTTTGAACCATTTCATCCAGGTCTCTATTGGAGGCCGCGATGAGCCTGAAGTCGCTTTTAACCTCTTTTACGCTCCCAACGGGGCGTAACCGCTTCTCCTCGAGCACTCTGAGGAAAGAGCCCTGCACGGAGGATGTAAGTTCACCTATCTCATCCAGAAAGAGGGTCCC